>NZ_JAQUOY010000006.1 GCF_028716865.1 Candidatus Methylomirabilis sp.
CCCTCATTAACCCAGTGGGCTTCAAACGATTCGATCAGATCTTCAAGCGACATTATCTGCCCGGCAAGGCGTTGAGTATTATACGCCTGAACGGCCCGATGCAGCGCGGCGCCATAGATGATCGTATGCTCCCTGAGCACAGGTACCCGCAGGATATGGACGTACTTGTACTTCAACGGGCAGGTCAGATAGTCGTCGATCTGATAGTGGGAGAGGCTGAGCGGGGTGTCGGCCCGGATCGCAAGATCAATGACGACTTGGGGCGGCGGCGCGTATCGACCGATGACCGCCTCTGCCGTCCCGCGCCAGGGCTGCTCCTCTTCTTCTTTCGGCAGCGCCAGCGCCTCAGCCAGGAACCGGCTGCGCTTCCACTCCCGCTTTGTTCCGTAATCCTTCGCCCGCGTGAGGAACAGGTACCTCTTGGCCCGAGTCATGCCGACATAAAATAGGCGTCGCTCCTCCTGCTGGTGAAAGTCGCCGGACGGCAACGTCTCTTTGATCAGCTCATCGGGAAGTGGGATCGCCTCTCGCCGATCGATCGAGGGGAACCGCTTCTCGACCAGGCCCACGAGAAAGACTGCTTCGAATTCGAGACCCTTGGCCTTGTGCAGCGTCAGAACGGCTACTCCTTCCTCTGCTGCCTCGCCCTCCGCGACGGGCGGGTTCTCGCCTGCCTCGATCAGCATCGTCAGATACGGGACAAAGCCGACCACGCGGTCCTGGGGCGCCACCTCGCCGAATCGCTGAACCAGGCCAAAGAATGCGGCGAGGTTGCTGACCCGCTGATGATCGCGTGAGGAATTCGAATGCAGCAGTCGCTTGCCGTAGCCAGGCTGTTCCATCAGGAACTCATACAGGATACGTCCCGTTACCTCCCGAGCCGCTTTGTCCAGATAACGATGCAGGTCGCTCAGGAGGGCCGTGGCAGCAGCGATCCCTTCAGTCGAGACCCCGGAAAGCTCCGGTACGGCATCCGGCCGCCTCGTCAGATCGAGCAACACCTCATAGAGACTGCGATGCTTCCGGCGCGCGTGGGCGTTGCAGAGGGTCAGGTCGGCAGCCGGCATCCCGTAGATATCGGAACCAGCCAAATGAAAGAGACTCAGGGAGTCGTATGGGTCGGCAAGGAGGCGAAGGAACGAGATCACCAGACGTATCTCATCCCTGTCGTACAGACCCTTCGCCCCGCTGAAGCTCCAGGGGATTCCCTTCATGTTCAGCGCCCGGAGCAATGGGTCGGCATCGCTGTTTCGCCGAACCAGAATGGCGATATCGCTCAGCGCGCACGCCTTCGCCTCGATCAGCTCCTCGATCTTTCCGGCTGCCCAGTCGGCCTCTTCCTGATAGGTCTGAAAGACCACGCTCTCAACGGCCGGGCCGTCACCATTGCAAGACTTCAGGCGCTTGTCGACGCCTTCCTGGTATTCCAGGCGGTCAGGGTTGTTGTGCTGGATCAGACGGTACGCGGCATCAAGGACGCTCGGCGTCGAGCGATAGTTCTCCGCCAGGACGACCGTCTCCGTCTCAGGGAACTCCCGGCGGAAGCTGAGGATGTTACTGATCGAGGCGCCTCGAAATTTGAAGATCGACTGGTCGTCATCCCCCACCACCGTCACATTCCGATGGGAGGCCGTCAGCAGCTTCACAATCTGAAACTGGGCGTAGTTGGTATCCTGGAACTCATCGACCAGGATATACCGGAACCGCTCCTGTAACCGTTGCAGCACCAGCGGATGTTCCCGAAGTAAGTTGAGTGTCTGCGTCATCAGGTCGCCGAAATCCAACTTCCCTTCCCGCGCCATCAGCTCCTGGTAGTGCCGGTAGGTCCTGGCGATCTCCGCCTCGCGCTTCGCCTGCTCCGCCAGCGCCTTATCATCGGAAGAGGCCGCTGCTCGACCTGCCAGCTCTTCCGCATAACTCGCATACTGCTCGGGGCCGACATCCTCGTCCTTGGCTCGACTGAACAGTTGGAGCAGCGCCTGCACATGCCGCAGCGGACTGCCGAGCGGCCGGAAATAGTCCAGTGGAAGCTCGAACAGATGCTCCTGAACGAAGATGACCTGCTCCGGCACCGTAAGCAGGCGGAAGTCCGGACTCAAGCCCAACACCAGGGCATGCTCCCGAAGCACGCGGTCTCCAAAGGCATGGAAGGTGGAGATCCAGGTATCGGTGAACCCGTATGGGACCAGCAGGTCCACACGCCGCTCCATCTCCGCCGCCGCTTTCTCAGTGAAGGTCAGCGCCAGCACCTGCTCCGGCCTGGCTCGCCTGCTGTTGATCAGGTGGGCGATCCGGTGAGCGATCACCGTGGTCTTCCCCGTCCCGGCGCCCGCAATGATGAGCAAAGGGCCATCGCCGTGGATGACCGCCGCCTGCTGCGCCGCATTCAGGCCCCCCTGGACCTTTTCGCCGGCACGGAATGAAACGACCGGGTCTTGTTCCAACATCGATTCTCAGCCCCCTCTGAACGACTCGTATAACCAATAATATCGTATTATCATAACATGCTCACTCCTGGCCGACCACAGTCACACTTTGCCCAAATGGCTCACAGAAGAACAGATGACGAACCCCACCCCGCTCCCAGGGCCTGACCCTAGCCGCTGTAGTTCGCTCGGGAGGCTATGCCTTTTCCATTACAGGTGTTACCAACGGGAGCCCAGCCCGCAGGCATCGGGAGGGACCTGCACGATGGGCTATGTTAAGCGGGTCGTTGTGTCCCGTCCCTTAGTCGACTTGCCCCTATGCGGGAACAGGGCATCCATGTCGCCCGTAGCCAGGGCCGCGAGCGGTACCACATCCACCCGTTCGGCCAGCGCATACCGTCTTGTACCAGGATATAGAACGGTGAGGTGGTCGAGTTGCAGATCGTGAAGCGCAATGCGCATGGACGGCGTCAGGGTGGGCGCATCGGCTCGCTTCACCTCCACGCCAAGCCGCCGCCTGTTCTTGAACAGGAGAAGATCCAGTTCGGCGCCGGTATGTGTCGCCCAGAAGTACGCCTCGTCCGGCTGCACAGCCTTGAGTGTTTCTTCGATGGCATACCCTTCCCACGATGCACCGCACTTGGGGTGCGCTAATAGGTCCCTTTCCGTCTTGATGCCGAGAAGCTGGTGCAGCAGGCCGCTATCCCGTAGATAGACCTTCGGCGCCTTGACCTGGCGCTTCTTGAGGTTTGCATGCCAGGGGTGCAGTTGCCTCACCATGAACAGCCCCGTCAGCAGATCGAGATAGCGTCTGACGGTCGGTTCGCTGACCCCAAGCGATCTGGCCGGCTCGGCCGCATTCCAGCGCTGACCGTGGTAATGCGCGAGCATGGTCCAACACCGCCATAACGCGGGCGCGGGGATGGTCACGCCAAGCTGCGGGAGATCCCGCTCAAGAAACGTCTGGATGAATTGACGTCGCCAAGCCAAACTGTCCGCGTGCGAACGGGCGAGATACGAGCGCGGGAAGCCGCCACGCTGCCAATGACGTGTCAGCGCGTTGACCCCGACCTCGGCGAGACTGAAGCCTGAAAGCGGGACCGTCTCGAGCCTCCCCGCAAGCGATTCTGAAGATTGACGAAGCAGCACGGGTGAGGCGCTGCCGAGAATAAGAAATCTGACGGGCAGCGGCCTCCGGTCGGCCAGCACCCGCAGGACCGGAAAGAGATCCGGCCGACGCTGCACCTCGTCAATCACCACCACCCCGCGCAGATCTGCCAGCGCGGTGATCGGCTCAGCCAGACGCGCAAGGCTTGCCGGGTCTTCGAGGTCGAAATAGTTGAGCGAATCCGAAGGAACGATCTGCCGGGCAAGCGTGGTCTTCCCGCACTGGCGCGGCCCGATAAGCGAGACCACGCGGCTGCGCGACAGGGCGCGCCGGACCTGCGAGAGGATGTGAGACCGTTGGACCATAGAAGAACTATACCATGAAAATCAAATACCAGGTATTCCTTTTTCATGGTATACCAGACGGCTTACGCAGGCCGATTGCCCGCGGCTTACCGCGGGGTAGTTCACTGTCGGAAGCCTTGGTAGGCTGACACAGGTGCAGCGTTTGCCGTCGTCCGCCTTCAGACAAATGTCTTGTTAAGTACCAGAAAAGGCTATAGAGTTTTGGCCAGCTTCAAGAATGGCTGGTCGAGAGACTGATCAGCTTACATAATTAGGCGGGTCTCTGGAAGGGATATATGGTTCAGAACAGAATGGTCGCCGTTTGCGACATCCTCGGTTTTTCCGACATGGTCAATACCCATCCCCTACAAGAGGTAATCGACAATTCTCTGGGTTACCTGAGTAAGGCCATCTACCATTCTATGAAGCAGGAAGAGTTTCCTAATTCTGCTCCTATATTGGATCAGTTTCAGAACCAGCGGCAAATCGGCTTTGCTTGGTTTTCCGATACTGTACTCTTGTACGCGTTTGACGACGAGGACCACACAAACGAAAATCTAGTGGAGACAGCTGCTTGGCTCTTGTTCGAGACGATGGTTTGGGACTGGTCCAGGTTACGAGTAGGTGTGGCATACGGAGAGTTTCTCGCCGACGAGAAAGCCGGAATATACGTCGGCAAGGCAATGATCGATGCTTATCGACTGCAGTGCAACCAGGATTGGTCGGGTGGAGCACTCACCCCTTCGGCTGCCAATCGCCTGGGTGTCTCGCACCTCTCACCGGAGCAGACTCTTCATTTTCTCGTCAATTACCCGGTTCCGCTGAAATCAGAACCTATTTCGCCGCTATCCGTAGCCGTTGACTGGACATTTGGACTGCACGACTTTCTTCCAATGCCGTGGTCTTCCCAATCGCCTGAACCGTCCGCAGGGGAGCTGCAACGACAACCTTCGGTGGTACGTAAATGGCGAAACACGAAAAAGTTTCACGAGACAGTATGTAAGAGCTGCCATCGTGAAGGAATGCGGTCTGAGAATGCCAAATGATCCTGATTATCCCGGCGTTTTAGTCACCCTCGTAGGCATAGATATCGGCCCTTGGCTGGGGAGCGGAGCGTCACCAGTGACAACACTGACTCGTTGAGTAATGACAGGAATCGAAGATATGCGGCATGAGGTCGTGATCCCGAAGGGTCTAGACGAAAAGAGAATACGTGAATGGGCTGAACAGCAGAACTTCGCCGGTGTTCCTTTGGGGCTCATTTGTGAACTCCTTCTCGGGCTCGATCCGGAGATCTACACGACGAACGAGCGAATAAGTGCTAGTCGAGCAGAGGGAAGTCTTTTCGGCGCAATGGTCGAGAGGAATATTCTCGGGAAACAGCTGGAAGCGCGAAAGCTGACGCCCGAAGCGATCAGGATGTACGAGCAGAACGTGTCCGATTGGTTCATCGGTGACTTTCCTTACCGCCGGTTGCGCGTGATCTACGCAAGAGGAGGACGTCAGGATCTTGCGCTCAGGGTATATCAGTCCCGAGCAGAGAGTCTGAGAACCTTCTCGGCCATGGGGAAATCGGGGCAGTGGGAACGAGCCATATCAGAGGCAGAAGCGTGGATAGCCAAGCTGGCAGTCGCAGGAGAACGACGCCAAGATCACCTCTAAGCGCAAGCCGGCAGTTTCAAGAGCGTGACCCGGGGGCAATTGCTGGCCGCTCATCGGATCGGAACAGACCAACGATACAGCCAACCCCAACGGCACAGCAGGTGCCACGGGGCATGCCTAACATTCGTTCCAGCGGACCCGCCCTCGCGCTTCTTGCACTGATCGACTGGTGATGTGGCCGGCGGGCCGCTGAACTTCGCGTTATGCGACGTAACAGTACGGGGTGAACTGGTGCCGCCGAAAGTCAGAGAACTCATTGCCGACCTTGAGCGCTCGGGGTTCGTCAATCGAGGCGGGCAAGGGAGTCACAGAAACTTTGTTCACCCGAAGGTTGCTAAACCGATTACAATATCCGGGGCGCCTGGTGACGACGCGAAGCACTATCAAGTCCGCGCCGTGCGGCGGGCCACAGAGGAGTCAAAGTCATGAAGGAAAGCGCACGATACGCGAAAATCGTTGAGTGGTCGGAGGAGGATCAGTGCTTCGTCGGAAGTTCACCTGGGCTCATCTACGGTGGATGCCACGGTTCGGATGAAAAGGCAGTCTTCGAGGAGCTGTGCCAAGTGGTCGAGGAAGCGATTGCGCTCTATCACAAGGATGGCAAGCCTCTTCCTCCGCAGACGTCGGGCCGCGACTTCGCGAACAAGATGCAAAACGTCGCATAACCCTATCGTCACTGCTTTTACTCTCACGTCTGCGGCAAGCGAATAAGAGCGAGACGCACAACAATTGAGAATGCCCCGGCAGGCGCCTGTCCGCTTTCCTCGTCAGCCCTCCTCATGTCATGCATCTAACGCTTCCTTGCGTTTATCGTTCACCCTTGCTTGCTTGGGACAGGAACAGCGATTGAAATGAAGGCAAGGATGATGTTATCTTTGGGACCATGTTGCGCAAAATGACAGGAGATTACATAAATGCCTTCCACTCTTGCCGCTGAGGTGATCGAGGCGATCGTCCGGGGTGCGCACGGTGATCCGTTCGCTGTGCTGGGCCCGCATGAGATGCACGCCGCCCCGGAGCCATGCGTCGTCGTGCGCGCCTTTCTCCCTGATGCCCTGGAGGCGACGTTCGTCCATCCTGATGGCGTGAGCGAGGACCAACCCATGGAGCTGGTACACCCAGATGGTCTCTTCGAGATCGTCGTTCCGACGCGGGACGTCCTCTTTCCCTATCGGCTGCGTGTCATGGATCGGCAGGGACAGGGATGCGAGATCGAGGACCCGTACCGTTTTCCCCCGACCTTGAGTGACTATGATCTGTACCTGATGGGTGAGGGTAGCCATCTCAGAAACTATGAAAAGTTAGGGGCCCACCTGATGACCCTCAATGGCGTGTCCGGAGTCGGTTTTGCGGTCTGGGCTCCCAATGCCAAAAGAGTCAGCGTCGTCGGAGACTTCAATAAATGGGACGGCCGTCGCCATCCGATGCGAAACCATCCCGGCAACGGCATATGGGATCTCTTTATCCCGGGGCTCACAGAGGGCGCGCTGTACAAATTCGAGATCAAGTCGCAATCCGGCGAGCCGCTCGCCCTTAAAGCCGACCCGTTCGCCTTCGCCTTTGAGCCGCCACCTCGAACCGCTTCGCGCGTGTTCAGCATCGATGCCTACCAGTGGGGAGATACGTCGTGGATGGAAGCGCGAGCGCATCAGAATTGGCTTGAGCGACCGGTTGCGATCTACGAGGTGCATCCGGGCTCCTGGATGCGGTCGCCTGAGGAAGGGCATAGTTGTCTGACATACCGGGAGTTGGCCCACCGGCTTGCCGATTATGCGACCGAGATGGGGTACACGCACGTCGAACTACTCCCGATCACGGAGCACCCGTTTTACGGCTCGTGGGGGTATCAAACTATCGGCTACTTCGCGCCCACCTGCCGGTATGGCACGCCGACCGACTTCATGTACTTCGTGGATTACCTGCACCAGCGCGGGATCGGCGTGATCCTTGACTGGGTCCCATCCCATTTCCCCCGCGACCCGCACGGGTTGGTCTACTTCGACGGAACCTACCTCTATGAGCATGAAGACCCCCGTAAGGGCGAACATCGCGAGTGGGGTACGCTCACCTTCAATTACGGCCGAAAGGAAGTGGACAACTTCCTGCTTGGCGATGCACTCTTCTGGCTTGAACGGTATCACCTGGATGGGCTGCGGGTGGACGCGGTCGCCTCGATGCTCTACCTGGACTATTCCCGGAAATCCGGGGAGTGGATCCCTAACATCTATGGCGGCAACGAGAATCTGGAGGCGGTCGCCTTCCTCAGACGCTTTAACGAGCTGGTCTACGAGCACCATCCCGGCGTGATGACCATTGCCGAAGAGTCCACTGCGTGGCCCCAGGTCTCGCGCCCAACCTACGTGGGCGGGCTTGGCTTTGGGTTGAAGTGGAACATGGGGTGGATGCATGATATGCTCGAGTACCTGGCGCTCGACCCAATCTATCGAAGCCATCACCACAATAACCTGACCTTCGGTCTACTCTACGCCTTCAGCGAGAACTTCGTCCTGCCCCTTTCGCACGATGAGATGGTGCATGGCAAAGGCTCACTGCTCGGAAAGATGTCGGGCGATGACTGGCAGAAGTTCGCCAACCTGCGCTGCTTCTATGTCTTCATGTATGGGCATCCGGGGAAGAAGCTTCTGTTCATGGGAGGAGAGTTCGGCCAGTGGCGCGAGTGGGATCACGACCGGAGTCTGGACTGGCACCTGCTCACGGAAGGCCCTTACCATCAAGGGCTACAGAGGTTGGTGCGGGATCTGAACCAGCTTTATCAACGGCTGCCGGCTCTGTACGAGGTCGATTGCGATCCGCACGGATTCGAGTGGATCGACTGCCATGACTGGCAGGGAAGCATCGTCTCGTTCTTGCGCCGGGCGAAGGACTCAGATGACTTTGTGGTCGTGATTTGCAACTTTACCCCCGTCCCCAGACACGACTATCGGATCGGCGTGCCGACCGGGGGCTACTATGCGGAACTGCTGAACTCAGACGGTGCGATCTACGGTGGCAGCAATCTCGGGAATGGTGGGGGCGTTGAGGCAGAGCCGATCCCGGAGCATGGACGACCATTCTCACTGCTCCTTACCCTTCCTCCGTTAGCCGGGTTGATCCTCAAGCCCGCTACAGGTGTTGCGCTATGACAGACCAACCCGGTCAGGATAAGCTCCGTTTTCTGTTTGTCCTGCACAACCATCAACCTCTGGGCAATTTTGATGAGGTGATCCAGGCACTGACGGACAGAGCCTACCGACCCCTCCTTGAGGCCATCCACGCCAGACCGGCGCTCAAGTTTACGCTGCACGTGAGTGGCCCGCTTCTGCTGTGGCTGGAGCGCCGAGCCTCGGATTACCTTGACCTCATTGGCGAATTGGTCCAGCACGGCCGACTGGAGCTCCTGACTGGAGGACTATACGAGCCGATCCTGGCAGCCATTCCGCACGAGGATCGAGTCGCCCAGATCACGCTGATGAGCGAGCGCATGTGGTCCCGGTTCGGGGTTCGGCCGCGCGGCTTGTGGCTGACGGAGCGGATCTGGGACAGCGCAATTATTCCGTCTCTGGTAGATGCGGGAATTACCTATGTCTTGATGGATGACCGAGCTTTTCTCACGTCAGGATTTGAGGCTGAGCGACTGCACGACTACTACCTCACCGAAGCGGAGGGCGAGTCGCTGGCCGTCTTCCCGATCGATAAGGGGCTCCGATATCTGATCCCATTCCGCCCGCCGACCGAGATCGAGACGCACCTGCGCTGGATCGCGCGGACGGGCGGGCAGCTGGCCATTGCTGCCGACGATGGCGAGAAGTTCGGCGGCTGGCCTGGGACAGCGCAGTGGGTCTACAGGGACGGGTGGCTGAAGGGGTTCCTGGACCTGCTCGAAGGCGCGGGCGATTGGCTCGTGTCGCAGACGGTGAGCGAGGCGCTGGACGGTGTTCGCCCCGCTGGACTCTGTTACCTTCCTACCTGCTCATATATCGAGATGGAGGAATGGTCTCTGGGACCGGATGGGGGGCGTCGGTTTGAAGAGCTCAAGGGCCGTCTCGGCCCCGATGCCGATCGGTTCATGCCGAATCTGCGCGGAGGGCATTGGAAGCATTTCCTGGTCCGGTATCCCGAGGCGAACCGGGCCCACAAGAAGGGTCTGGCGCTTGACCGACTGTTGCCGGTAGGGCGTGGGGCCAAACAGGCCAGGCTTGAGCTCCTCGCGGCTCAGTGTAACGACAGCTACTGGCACGGGATATTTGGCGGCCTGTACCTACCTCATTTGCGACACGAGATCTGGCGACATCTGGCGCGCGCTGAGGCCTGCATTCGCCGCCGCCAGACACTCAGGGTGGAGGCAACCGATCTTGATTGCGACGGGGCGCCGGAGGTCTGGGTCCACGACAGCCGCTTCTCGGCCCAAATTCAGCCGCATCGTGGCGGTCGGCTGGTGGAGTGGACAGACTTCGCCGGAGAGGCCAACCTCCTCAATACCCTCACTCGTCGCCCGGAGGTCTATCACGATGCGATTAGGCGTGCGGCAGCGCAACCGGAAGGGCAGACGCACGAGGGAATCCCTGGGATTCACGACCTGCAGCGAGCGGCGCCGGCCGATCTTGTGAACGGGCTTTGCTACGATCAATGGGAACGCGCCGCGTTCCTCGACCACTTTTTTACTGATTGCGATCCGCTGTCTGCCTGGGTTGCTGGCCGCCTGGACGAACGGGGGGATTTCGTCGACGCCCTCTGGGGTTTTAGGCCGACATCCAGTGGCGTAGTCCTTGAACGATCGGGACGTGTTCGAACCGAGTCCGACCCTTCGACAGAGCTCAGGACAGGTCTCAGTCATCCGCTTTATCTGCGGAAGGAATATGCCTTCACGAATAATCGGAGCCTCACTGTCCTCTACCAGATGCAGAATCGGGGAAGCGATCGCATGGCCATCCGCTTCGGGGTGGAGTTGAACTTCTTCCTCCCCGGCCTCGCCTTGGGTACCTCTTTTATCACTATCGGACATCAGCGCGCTTCGCTTGCTACCCCGACTTGCACGGCCGGAGTCGAAGACTTTACCTTGTCTACTCTGGGACCAAGCCTACAGCTTCGCGTCGAACTCGACTATCCCGTCATCCTGTACAGTCACCTGGTCGCAACGATCTCGCAATCGGAGGATGGGTACGAACGAACCGTACAAGGGGTGGCTGCCATGCCCACCTGGGACCTCTGTCTCGATCCGGGTCAAGAGTGGAGAGGTCAGATGGGGGTGACGGTATCGGAATGAACGCGCGGGCCTTTGAAGAGACCTTCCATTGGCTGCGGACCGGCGGAGTCCGTCTGGCGATTATCGTGGCGGGGAGCCTGATGCTGGTTCGCCTCCTCAAGCTGGCCTCGGATCGCGTTGCCAGAGCCGTAGCGGTAGAAGGGGCTGATCAGGTCAGCGAGCGGGAAAAGCGCGCCCTGACGCTGGCCGGCATCGTCAAGACCGTCGGGACGACAGTGATCGTGATCATCGCCACGATGATGGGACTTGGAGAGATCGGGCTGGACATCACGCCCATCATCGCCGGCGCGGGTGTGGTGGGACTGGCCGTCGGCTTCGGCGCCCAGAGCCTGATCAAGGATGTCATCGCCGGCTTCTTCATCATCCTTGAGGGACAGTTCGCGGTGGGCGACGTAATCAAGACAGGTGAGATCAGCGGCCGCGTAGAGCAACTCAACCTGCGTGTGACGATCTTGCGGGATTTCAATAGTGGCGCGGTGCACTTTATCCCGAACAGCGAACTCAAGATCGTTTCGAACCTGACGAAGGAGTGGTCGCGGGTGGCCCTGGACATCGGCGTGGCCTATCATGAGGAGATTGATCGGGTGATCGGCGTACTGCAGCAGATCGGGCAGGATCTGGCAAGGGATGAGCAGATGGGGCCGCTGATCCTGGAACCGCCGGAGGTCCTCGGCATTGAGTCATTCGGCGAGTCCCAGGTCACCATCAAGGCGCTGGTCAAGACCCTGCCTCAGAGGCAATGGGAGGTAGCGCGGGAGTTTAGACGGCGGATTAAAGCAACCTTTGAGAAAGAGGGAATCGAGATGCCTTATCCCACGCGAGTGCATCTGACACGGATCGAGAGCCTTCCGCCAAAAGAACAGCTATAAGCTGACAGCTAATAGCTGAAGGTTGTTCTTAAGGTACCTTGACCGCTGTGAAGACCGGAGGTAGAATAACTGCACGGCTGTACTGGCGAGAAGGAAGACTGCCATGCAAGACGAAATAGTCCCGACAGTCCTTGAGGCGTATCGTAAGGCCATCGAGCAGGACCCCGAGAACATCGAGGCCCGGTACCAGCTTGCGCTGGAGTATCACCAGACAAGACAGGTAAAGGAAGCGATCGCTGAGATGCAACGGGTGATCATACTTGACCCCAAGCGCCTCGATGCCCATTTTCAACTCAGCCTCTGGTATTACGGGCGGTGTATGTTCCACGCCGCCATTGACGCCGCTAAAAAAGTCTTAGCTCTGGACCCTACCCACCCGTGGGCCTACTATCGAATGGCGATGTCCTACTTCCATCTGGGTAAGCTGGATCTGGCTATACAGAGTTTCGGGAAGGTGCTGGACGCAGACCCCACGCATATCATGGTGCATTACCACCTTGGCATTATCTATGAGCGGAAGCGGATGTGGCAGGATGCGATCCGGGAATTCTCACAGGTGGTGTCCGAGAATCCTGAGGCTGCCTCCTCTCACTTTCACTTGGGACTTGCCTACAAGCGGCTAGACATTCGCGACCTGGCCATCGGAGAATTCATGACGGCTCTGAGCCTCGACGGCGAAGACAACGCCTCCCTCGAACAGCTGCACACCCTCCAAGAGTAGTCTCAGCCTTCGGCCAGACCAGCCCTACGCTGAGGCAGATGCCAGCAAATCACCGTGAATTCAACGCATTGGCCAGGCGGCGCCTGAGCATCCCGTTCGTAACATCTGGCGCCCAGATCCTGGCGAAGTTTCCCGACATCGCTGTTTCACTAGATACGTTCACTACAGTGTGAGCGGTGCCTGACCATTAGGGTGGAGATGACAGACGCGGGTCATCTCAATCCCCTGTTCCGTTCACGTGTTCTGCCTGATACGTTTGACAAGTGTTACCGTGTAAGGTAACATTACTCTCAATACGATTGCTGAATTCATTGGAGAACTTGAGTCTGAGGGATGGCTATGAAGATCGTGGCGGTGGCCGGCAACAACCGCAAGAAGGTGTTTGAGGTCACAACCTTGACTGGAATGCTGGTCTTCCCCTACGTCAAACTCGATCCCCAGCCTACAGTCCAGGATCCCCTTAAACGGGTCTTTGTGGACCCGGAACTGAACCAGGAAGGGTTCACCTATATTCTCACGTCTGGGCTGGAGGGCACGGTGCACCTGGAGCAAGTCCTGGAATACAACCAGAATCCTGGCTACTTACGGCATGCGCTTCTATACAAGCTTACCATCGAAGCCCAACAGCGGGTTCAGGCCAGCCCCCTTGCAAAGCGGGAGATCATCCGTCGGCTTGGAACGTCTGCTACGCAGTTCTATCGCCTTCTGGATCAAACCAACTACCGCAAGACGATCGACCAACTGCTGTTCCTCCTTCATGTTCTGGACTGCGACGTCGATCTCATCGTGCGAGCAATCAAGGCGCGACCCGACAGAGCCGCCTAAGCCCCGGCATCTTCTCTTTCCTGGCATTCACGCCCCTTCATCCGCCATGGGTCTACATTCCCATCTTGCCTTTCCGCGTTTTCTCCCTCAGAACGGCACAGGACATCGCGTAAGAACTGTTTTGTCACGTTCGCGGCTTCGACTATAATAGTGCTGACACTGGGGATTTGGCCGAGTTGTCGGGTTACGCTATGCTAACCCGACCTACGGCTGAGCGCTGACTGCTGAAAGCTTATTATGAAAATCTATACGCGGAAGGGTGATAAAGGTGAGACCGGGCTGATCGGCGGGGTGAGGCTCTTAAAATCCGCCCTTCGAGTCGAAGCGTACGGGGAGGTGGACGAGCTGAACGCCATCCTGGGCTGGATCAGGGCCAAGTTGACGGACGAGACGATCAGGGCAGAGCTGTTGCAGATCCAGCGCGACCTCTTCGCCGTTGGCGCGCAGCTTGCCGATCCGACCGGCCATGTGGAGCAGAAGGCCGAGAAGGCTGGCCTCCACGAGGGAAGGGTTCGAGAACTGGAAGGGATTATCGATCGGTACGATACCGTGTTGAGCCCACTTCGCGCCTTTATCCTGCCAGGCGGCTCAGAGGGCGGCGCGCTGCTCCACCTGGCCAGGACTGTCTGCCGACGGGCAGAGCGGCGCATGGTCGCATTGTCCCGGGACGTGCCGCTCTCGCCGGTACTCATTACTTATATCAATCGGCTCTCCGACCTCCTCTTCACCTTGGCTAGGGCGGTCAATCGTAAGGCGGGGATCGAAGAGATTCCTTGGTAGCAACGGGGGCGTAGATTGCCGATCCTGAAGGTGGCGCGTCTGGGGCATCCGGTCTTACGGCAGGTCGCACCGCCCGTGAGACCAGAGACGATTCGGGAGGTCGAGATTCAGCGCCTCATCGATGATATGATCGAAACGATGCGGGAATACGAAGGCGTCGGGGTCGCGGCACCCCAGGTCCATGTCTCCAAGCAGATTGCCGTCATTGAGGCCGTGGGCAACCGACGCTACCCTGACGCCCCGGACATCCCACTGACTGTCCTGATCAATCTTGAGGTAACCCCGCTTGCTCCCGACCTGGAGGACGACTGGGAAGGGTGCCTTAGTCTGATCGATTTCCGTGGGCAGACACCGCGCTATCAGCAGGTGCGGGCGAAGGCGCTTGATCGGGAAGGTCGGCCGGTTGAGTTTGTCGCCACCGGATTCCATGCGCGGGTACTCCAACATGAGCGCGACCACCTGTTGGGTAAGCTGTTTATCGACCGGATGCCAAGTCTTGAAACTCTGTCCTACCTTTCAGAGTACAGCCGCTACTGGAGCCGCTAGGCGATGAGACGCTGACCTGAGGCAATCTGCTGAACCAGCGGTAGGTCGGCGGGCGGAAACGTGAAGGCGTTGATCTCGGCCGGAGTAATCCAGCGAAAGGCTTCGCACTCGAGGGGGCTGGGCTCACCGACCAGGATGGTACAGCGGTAGAAACGAAGTCGGACCTGGCGCTCAGCATCGTGGTGCTCGGCGGAGGAGACCTGCTCGTGGACCGCGATGGTCAGTCCCAGCTCTTCCATGACCTCTCTTTTCAAGCAGGCCTCGAAGCTTTCGTTGGCTTGCCGCTTGCCACCGGGAAACTCCCAGAGCCCGCCCAAATGGACGTTGCTCAAGCGCTGGGCGATGAGGATCTTCCCATCCCTGATGATAAGACCGGCCGCTACCTCGACAGTCGGCGCAACTTCAGACATGACTTATTTTCCTTATCCCATGGGTAAGAGATGCAGAGCGCCCGCATGGGACAGATCGAGCAGTTGGGCTTGCGGGCGGTACAGATGAGCGCGCCCAAGTCCATCATAGCCTGATTGAAGTCATACCCTTTGCCCTTTGGAATCAAGGTCTCCGAGAGGTCCCAGAGGCGTTTCACCGGCTTGGAGCCGTTCCCGTTCATCGAACCAAGGAAGACCCGCTGCAGCAGCCTTTTCACGTTGGTATCGAGGATCGGGGCGTCCTTGCGGAAAGCGAAGCTCATCACCGCGCCGGCGGTGTAGCGGCCAATCCCCTTGAACGCTTGAAGCTTCTCCAGGGAGGCCGGGATCTTGCCACCATGTTGCTGTACAGTCTCCTGCGCGATAGCGTGCAGGCGGACCGGCCGGATATTGTAGCCGAGCGGCCGCCAAGCGGCTTCGACGTCGTTCACCGAGGCGCTGGCAAGCACCTCGATCGAAGGGTACTTCCGGAGAAACTGCTTATACTTGGGGACGACCCGATCAACCTGGGTCTGTTGCAGCATCACCTCCGAAACCAGGATCTTGTACGGGTCAGAGGTCTTTCGCCAAGGCAGGTCGCGCCGATGGCGCGCATACCAGCGCAGCAGTCGCTGCTGGAATTTTCGTCTAATGGTGGGATCCGGGAAGTGATTATTGACGGGCGGCATCGGCCGTAGTATAAAAAGTTGCAAGGTCGATTTCAATAACATTCAGGCATGAACTATCAGCAAGCTGACGGCTGATTGCTGATCGCTGATCGCTTAAGAGAGAGTGAGGACTGGATGACGATACACCCGATGAAACCGGAGCGGTTTTTCCTGGAAAAGTTCGGATTGACGGAGCGGCACCTTGAACGGGGATTGGGAGCCGCCCTCGGCGCGCAGGTTGATGACGCCGACCTGTACTTCGAGTACCGGATCAGCGAGTCGTTGCTGCTTGAAGAGGGGATAATCAAGCAGGCGGCGAAGAACATTAACCAAGGGGTCGGCGTCAGGGCCCTCGCCCACGAGAAGACCGGATACGCCTTTTCTGATGAGATCAGTCTGGAGAACCTGGAGCTCGCCGGTTCACGGGCCAAAGAGATCGCTGAGCGGGCGGGTGTCGGCACTCCTCCCCCGGTGAAGGTCGGCGGCTCGCCTCCTCATGATCTGTACCCGGTTCGTGTCCCGCCGGTAGAGATTCCGCTGGAAAAGAAGATTGATCTGCTCCAGCAAATCGACATCATCGCCAGGCAAGCAGACCCCCGGATCGTCCAGGTGATGGCATCTTTTGCCTGCGAATCTAAGATTGTCATGATTGCGACCTCTGCCGGCGTCATGATCGGCGACATCCAGCCGCTCTCACGCCTGAGCATCACCTGCATCGCCCAAGAGGGCGAGAACAGGCAAATAGGATCCTGGGGTGGAGGCGGTCGGGCCGACTTTGAGTTCTTTCTGGAACGGGACCGCTTCGAGCACTATGCCAAGGAGGCCGTTCGCCTGGCCATTATGAACCTCAATGCAGCCGACGCCCCTGCCGGAACGATGGACGTCGTTCTCGGCCCCGGATGGCCCGGGATCTTACTGCACGAGGCGATCGGCCACGGTCTTGAAGGCGACTTCAACCGGAAGAAGACCTCGGCTTTCTCCGACCGGATCGGGCAGCGGGTGGCCTCCGAGCTAGTCACCGTGGTGGACGATGGCACGATCCCCGGACGCCGCGGCTCGCTGAATGTCGATGACGAGGGGACGCCGACCAGCCGCACCGTTCTGATCGAGCGCGGGATCCTGCGGGGGTATTTGCAGGATCGGCTGAACGCCCGCCTGATGGGTATGGAACCGACAGGCAACGGCCGACGCGAAAGTTACGCCCACCAACCGCTTCCACGCATGACCAATACCTTCATGCTGCCTGGCGACTCGACCTCGGAGGAAATCATCGGCTCCGTCAAGCATGGCCTGTACGCCGTGACCTTCGGTGGCGGCCAGGTGGACATCACCAGCGGCAAGTTCGTCTTTTCGGCCAGCGAGGCGTACATTATCGAAGACGGGAAGATCACAAAACCGGTCAAGGGCGCCACGCTGATCGGCCACGGGCCGGAGGTCCTGACCCGAGTGACCATGGTGGGTAATGACCTGAAGCTGGATGAGGGAGTCGGGACGTGCGGGAAGGACGGTCAAAGCGTTCCCGTGGGCGTCGGGCTGCCGACTATCAAGATCGAGGGGCTGACCGTGGGCGGGACCCTCGGCCTACAAAAGGGAGGGGGTGCGTAATGATCGGCCAGCAGATCGTCGAAGAAGTCCTGCAACAGGCGAAGCAAAAAGGAGCTACAGAGGCCGACCTGGTTCTGGCTGAGAACGAGTTGGTCACCACCCAGGTCAGGTTAGGGGAGACTGAAACCCTTCGGAGTGCCAAAGAGGTCCGGCTCGGATTGCGGCTGTTTTTCGACAAACGGTCGGCCACCAGTTCGACCTCGGACCTCTCTACGGAGTCGCTCGCACGATTGGTGGAGGATACTGCCGTCCTGGCCAAGGCGATTGCCCGCGATGATTGCTCCGGGCTGCCGACGGCGGAAGAATGCGCCAGAAACGTCCCGGATCTTCACCTGTATGATCCGGATGGCGAGACCCTCACTGTCAAAGACCAGCTTGATCGGGCTAAGGCGGCCGAGGCTGCAGCCCTGTCCTCTGACAGCAGGATCACGAATTCTGAGGGGGCGGAGTTTGCGAGCAACCTGTATCGGATCATCTACGGCAGCAGTCAGGGCTTTCTGGGTGAGTATCGCGGCTCGACCTTCAGCCTGGCGGTGTCGCCCATCGCCTCGTCTGAGGACGGCATGCAGCGCGATCACTGGTACTCACGCGCCCGACACCTGGGCGCCATGGAGTCGCCTGAAGCGGTCGGGAAACAGGCGGCCGAGCGTACCCTCAGGCGCCTGGGTGCGCGCAAGATCAAAACCCAGGAGGTCCCGGTAGTCTTCGACCCCGAGACCGCCACGAACCTCTTGCGTATCATCTGCGGCGCGCTCTGCGGTCCCGCCCTCTATCGCGGGGCGTCGTTCCTGGTCGGCAAGCTGGGTGAGCGGATCGCTGCCGAGACCGTCTCGGTCTATGATGACGGCACATTACCCGGCCATCTGGGCTCAAAGCCGTTCGATGGTGAGGGACTCCCGACTCGCCGGAATACCATCATGGAAGACGGCGTCCTGCGCAGCTACCTCCTCGACAGCTATTCCGCCCGCAAGCTCGGGATGAAGTCGACCGGCAATGCGAGTCGAGGCGCCGGCGATTCGCCGACTGCCTGGCCGACGAACTTTTACCTCCAGGCCGGGCCGCACGCCCCGGCTGAGATCATTCGCTCGGTGGACGCCGGGCTCTACGTCACCGAACTGATCGGCTTCGGCGTGAACCTCGTGACCGGCGACTACTCACAGGGCGCGGTGGGATTCTGGATCGAGAAGGGTGAGTTGACCTATCCGGTGCAGGAGATCACCATCGCCGGCAACCTCAAGGAGATGCTCCTGGGGATCGAGATGGTGGGCAACGACCTCAGCTTCCGCCAGAGTGTCGTCGCCCCCACCCTCAAGATCCGCCGCATGACCGTCGCCGGGCACTAGCCATACGCGTTACTTGGGGAGTCATTGCGAGGGGTACCGTCCCGAAGCAATCGCAAGAATGTGTCGACCTTTATCGCTCTTGGTTGCCTAGGGTTTCCAGATCGGAAGCGCAATATGGCGCGCCATCAGGTCGAAGTGCTTATCGCAATGAAGAAGGCGGCACGGGTAGCTCAAGACAACAGTAGCGATGAGAAGATCCGTCGTGGGAATCGATAAGCCTTTACGTCGCACCGCGTGGGCAATCCTGTAGGCCAATCTCCAGACTGACTCGGTAATCGGGAATTGTTGTAGCGCCTCTAAGTCTTCGCGGAGCTCCTGATACTCTCCTTCCGTCCGTGTGCCGCTGGCAAGCTCCAGGATGATCATTTCACACGTGACTGCCCGCCCCTCAGTGAGCAAACCGTAAACTTGTTGCCGGACAACGGGATTCCCGGTGGGCCGCAGGGCATGGATCCAGGCCGAGGTGTCGATCAGGACCCATCCATCAGCCATCGGCACGCAGCTTGGCGAGTTTTCTCGGAGTTAAGTTCAGTGGAAAGTGGCCAAGTTTTCCAAGGAGACGCTCGATCCGCTGCTGGCGGATAAGGGCCTCCAGGGAGCGGTGGACAACCTCCTTCTTTGTCTTGGCCTTGGTAAGAACCTGCGCCTGCTTGAGGAGCCTCTCGTCAATCTCTAGAGTTGTTCTCATCGCGAACCCTCCTACATGCATAAAACTAGACCGACTTTTATGCTATGTCAAGTTTCTTCGGTATGGTTGGTCAAGACCCCAGCTTCCGCCAGAGCGTCGTCGCCCCCACCCTCAAAATCCGCCGCATGACCGTCGCCGGGCACTAAAGCCAACAGATGGGCTATAGCAGCGTCAACATGGAGGAGTCCAGAAAATCCGAGAGGGAAACGTATCATGCCTGGTTTGAGCGGGACGGCTCGCCATCGGCGGTCCTGGGGATGACGCTGATCCCGCCGTTCTCCTCTAAGACTGCGACGTGCGCCTGCGCCGGTTCTACCAGGCCGTTGCGCCGCAGCGCCGCCAGCAACTCGTCGAGCGTGATGCGTTCGCGTCGCAGATTCTCCTGGAGAATGCGGCCGTTGTGAATCAGGAGGGTGGGCTGGGCCTCGAGCAGGCGGCGAGCACGCTTGGAGCGATACGCCACTTCGGTCACGCCGTAATTGAGCGCAAGGATGGTCACCGCCCCGATGAGTCCGCCCCCGAGCGAGTTGTCGTTGCCGATTACAGCGTTCTGGACCACATTCGAGATGATGAGCAGGACGACAAGGTCAAAGGGGGTAAGCTGGCCTACCTGCCGCTTCCCTGTGAAACGAAACGCCAGCAGCAGGAAGAGATAGACGACACCCGACCGCAGTATCTTTTCAGCAATGGAAATCTCAGGAATGAAGAGCTTCCACATGGCGCCTCCTTCAGGTGTTGCCGTTGGGAGGGTAATGGATGCCTGGGGGAGAGCATATCCTCGCCAGGGGAGGGGCTATACCGAGGTCACACTCCGATTATCGTTCCCGAACCCAACAGGGCCTCCACCTCTTGCCTAAGCAGCTCGTTCGGTTCCACGGTTATGTTTGGCGAGGCGGCAATGGTCACCGTGACGCCCGGCGCAACGCACAGGTGGAGCCTGACAGGAATGGGTCCAGGAAATCGCAGCAGCAGGCTTTTCAACTGCTCCAACCGTTGGTCGGACAGGTGCGCCTCCTCTACCGTAATCTCTACCACCGACTTTCCATTTCGCCTGGCGTTCGCAAGGGGACTCGCCTCCGTCAAGAGCAGCTTGACCACCTCTTCCCCCACATCTACCTGCCCCTTGACGATGACGGCCGCACCCTTCACCAGGTGGAGCAGGTTCGCCTTGTACAGCTCAGGGAACGCCACCGCCTCCACCGTCCCGGCCATGTCTTCGAGCGTCACGAAGGCCATCCGCTCTCCGCTCTTTGTAGTAATCTCCTTGATGGCAGACACGATGGCGCACAGCGTAATCGTCTCTTTGTCCTGGCAGGCCGCGAGACGATCGGTGGTGATAGCCGCAACCTTTGCGATGACATCCCGATAATCGGCCAGCGGGTGGCCGGTGACGTAGAAGCCCAACGTCTCCTTTTCGGCGGCCAGGCGTTGATGCGGCGCCCACTCAGGGATGACCGGCAAGGCCCCCGCCTGGTGGTCGAGCCCGCCTTTCGCCTCTAAGACATCCAGCAAAGAGACCTGGCCCTGGGCCCTCTCACGCTGTGCGCCGGCGCCGGCCTCCATCGCCTTGTCGACAACGGCCATGAGCTGGGCCCTCGCCGCCCCGAGAGAATCGAACGCCCCGCACTTGATCAAGCTCTCAACCACTCGTTTATTCACCAGACGCAGGTCCACCCGCTCACAGAAGTCGAAAATGGAGCGGAAAGGACCTTTGCCACGCCGTGTGGCCAGGATCGATTGGATGGCCGTCTCGCCGACATTCTTGATGGCCACCAGCCCGAATCGAATCTGCTCTCCCACCACGGTAAAGCGGCTTTCCGACTCGTTGACATCCGGTGGCAGAACGGTGATCCCCATCTGTTTACACTCGTCGATATATTTGACGATCCCGTCGGTATCAGCCATCTCAGAGGTGAGGAGGGCCGCCATGAACTCAACCGGGTAATGAGCCTTGAGATAGGCGGTCTGATAGGCCAAGAAGGCGTAAGCGGTTGCATGGGGTTTATTGAAGGCATACCCTGCAAAAGGGGCCATCTTGTCGAAGATCTTTTGCGCCGTCCGGGCCAGGATCTTTTTTTCCTTCGCCCCGTCGACGAACTTCTTCCGCTGCTGATCCATCATCTCGGGATCTTTCTTGCCCATCGCCTTGCGAAGGACATCCGCCTCACCCATCGAGAAGCCGGCGAGGTCCGAGGCGATCCGCATCACCTGTTCCTGGTAGACCATGATCCCGTAGGTTTCTTTCAGGATCGCCTCCATCAACGGGTGGTCGTAGCTGATCTTGACCTTGCCGTTCTTGCGGTTGATGAAGTCATCGATCATGACCATCGGTCCAGGTCGATAGAGCGCCACGAGGGCGATGACATCCTCCAGCCGCTCCGGCTTCAGACGACGCATCAGATCCCGCATCCCCGAGGATTCCAGTTGAAATACCCCGAAGGTCCGCGCCTCGCCGAGCAGGGAAAAGACCGCCGGGTCATCGAGGGGGATCTCCTCGATTTTGATCCGATCCCCCCGTCCGGACGCGATCAGCTCCAAGGTGTTGGCGATGACCGTCAGGGTCCGCAGGCCCAGGAAATCGACCTTCAGCAGGCCGATCTTCTCGATGGCCTTCATGGCGTACTGGGTCGTCGGCTTGCTGCCGGCCTTTGGATCTTTGTAGAGCGGGACATGCTCGGTGAGCGGGTCGCCGGAGATCACGACACCCGCTGCGTGGGTTGAGGCGTGCCGTGTCAGTCCCTCCAGGCACTTGGCGACTCGCCACAGCTCCTCCACCTCTGTCCGACTCTGCACCGCCTCGGTCAGCGGTGGGCTCTCGGCAATCGCCTCGTCCAGACTGATATTGATCCGGTTGGGAACCATCTTGGCGATCTTGTCCACATCGGCATAGGGCATCCCAAGGCCGCGGCCGACATCCCGAATGACCGCCTTGGCCCCCATCGTTCCGAACGTGATGATCTGAGCCACATTGTCGGCTCCATACCGCTTGGTGACATACTCGATCACCTCATCCCGCCGGTCGTCGCTGAAGTCGATGTCCATATCAGGCATACTGATCCGTTCGGGGTTCAGGAACCGTTCGAAGATCAGGCCGTACCGAAGCGGATCGATGTTGGTGATACCGAGGCAGTAGGCAACCAGCGAGGCAGCTGCGGACCCGCGGCCCGGGCCGACCGAGATCCCACGATCCTTGGCAAACTTGATGAAGTCCCAGACTACCAGGAAGTAGCCGGCGAAGCCGGTCTTCTGGATGACCTCCAGCTCGTACTTCAGGCGCGCCTCAACCTCGGTATTCGCGTCCGGGTATCGGACCTTCAGCCCTTGCCAGGCCAGATGGGCCAGATAGGTCTCGGGTGTGTGCCCCTCTGGCACCTGGTACTTGGGCAGGCGAAGCTGCCCGAACTGGAGCTGGAGGTTGCATCGCTCGGCTACGGCAATGGTGTTCTTGACCGCCTCCGGCAGCTCGGCAAAGATCTGCTTCATCTCCGCTGCCGATTTGAAGTAGAACTGATCGGTGGAGAACCGCCAACGATCCTTGTCCTGAATTGTCTTCCCGGTCTGGATGCAGAGCAGCACCTCGTGGGCACGGGCATCTTCCTTACCGGGATAGTGGAGGTCGTTGGTGGCGACAATCGGCAGGTCGAAGGCTTTGGCGAGGCGCAGGACCCCTTCAGTAACCTTCCGTTGTTCCGCCATCCCGTGGTTCTGCACCTCCAAAAAGTAGTTCTCGCGCCCCAGCGCCTCCATGTACCAACTGACAGTCTCTTTCGCCCGATCCTCGTTGTCATCCAGCAACGCCTTGGCTACCTCGCAGTTCAGGCAACCGGAGAGAGCAATGAGCCCCTGGCAATGCTGGGCAAACAGCTCCCGGTCGATTCGCGGCTTATAGTAGAACCCCTCCAGATAGCCGGCCGAAACCAGCTTGATAAGATTCTTGTAGCCGACCTGGTCCTTGGCCAGCAGGGTGATGTGGCTGGCGCCCTCGTAGCCGCTGTCTTGATTGGACCTCTCGAAACGACTGCCGGGGGCAATGTACACCTCACAGCCGATGATCGGCTTTACCCCCTCCTTCATCGCGATAGTGTAAAAGTCGATCGCCCCGAAGAGGTTGCCGTGATCGGTCACGGCCAAGGCGGGCATTTTGTACTCCTTCGCCTTGGCCACCAGCTTCTCCAGGGAGCACGCCCCATCCAGAAGGCTATACTGCGTATGAACGTGCAGGTGAACAAAATCAGAATGGTGCATAATTCTCCTGCAACAACAGGGTGTAGGACATAGGGTTTAGGGGGTAGTGCCTACCTTCTCCTTCACCGTGGCCCATCGTTTGGCTATGCGTTTCATCTCCTCTGCATACTTAGGCCAATCGTGCAATGTCTCCGGATCAAAGTCTGCTCCATTCGGCCATACTAACGTATGCGCTTCCGGGTCAATCTCAACCTGAGCAAACAGCCTTTCATCACGCAGGGGCCCATACACCGCTCCTTCGAGCACCTGGCGGAAGTCAATCACCTGCTCCGACCTATCATCGAATGTAAGCCGTAGTGTATATGGACCGATAATTGCGAAGTCAACAACCCGATAGATTGCATGCGCCATTGTCCACTCGTTATCGTGAGCCACTTCAGACCGCAAGGAGTGACTGTGCCTTGCCGATTACTTCAAGAACAGTCGCCATAGGCGCCTTGCACGAGAACTCAGCATGTCGCGCGTGCCAGTCCATACTCTTGATCTGGTCAGCAAGCACGACACCTGCCACTTTGAGGGCTTTAGGCAAAGACACCTCGAAGGGATAGTCCTTGCGCTGATT
Source organism: Candidatus Methylomirabilis sp. (assembly GCF_028716865.1). NCBI lineage: Bacteria > Methylomirabilota (SeqCode) > Methylomirabilia (SeqCode) > Methylomirabilales (SeqCode) > Methylomirabilaceae (SeqCode) > Methylomirabilis (SeqCode) > Methylomirabilis sp. (SeqCode). The sequence goes on from NZ_JAQUOY010000006.1 coordinate 24,063, forward strand.
CGTAATCGGGCAAAGAAGAACCAAGCCAACTTTCTGGTTATAGGACTGGGGGGAGACGATCAAGGCCGGCCGCCGGCCGGCTTGCTCATGTCCTGCCTGTGGGTCAAAGTCGACCCAGACAATGTCTCCGCGGTCTGGGACATGCGGGGTTGCCATCACAGGGCTTCCTTGCCGACAGGCCGACCGGTCTTACACTCGGGGTGAATGTTACGCTTGGAGACCCTCTTGAGGAGATCCTCAAGCCTGTAGTGCGGCGGTCGGTGGGGCTCGAGGACGAGTTTATCGCCGACAACACGCAGTTCTACGGCACTGCCTTGTTCCAGACGGAATTCGTCCGCAAGAGCCTTGGGGAGTCTCAGGGCAAGACTATTGCCCCATTTCTGAACTCTTGCAGTCATAAAGCGTCCCTCCTATAGTATCTACAATGACGATACCACACGCATCCACGTCATACAAGAGATCTTGGTGGATCAGTTTCGCATCGATCTCGTGCTGAGTCCGGTACGCCTCGAGGTTCATTGCAGCTCAAACGAGGTCACTCCCACTCGATGGTGCTCGGAGGCTTCGAGGAGATGTCGTAGACGACTCGATTGACCCCTTTGACCTCGCTCACGATCCGGCTGCTGATCGCCTGGAGCAGGTCGTGCGGCAGGCGCGCCCAGTCGGCCGTCATCCCGTCGAGGCTGGTGACGGCCCGGATGGCGACGACGTTCTCGTAGGTTCGCTCGTCGCCCATGACCCCCACCGTTTTGATCGGCAACAGGACCGCAAACGCCTGCCACAACTCACGGTCCATCTTCGCTCGTGCGATCTCCGCCTCGACGACGGCATCGGTCTCTCTGAGCAGGTCCAGTCGCGCCTTCGTCACCTCGCCGATGATCCGGACGGCCAGGCCGGGCCCTGGGAACGGCTGGCGCCAGAGGATAGTGTCCGGCAGGCCGAGCTCTCGTCCAAGCTCTCGCACCTCATCCTTGAACAGCTCCCGCAGCGGCTCCAGCAACTCAAAATCGAACTGCTCCGGCAGGCCGCCGACGTTGTGGTGGGATTTGATCGTGACCGACGGCCCCTGAACCGACACGCTCTCGATGACATCCGGATACAACGTACCCTGAGCGAGGAAATCGAATCGTCCAAGCCGCCGCGACTCTTCCTCAAAGACGGCGATGAACTCCGCACCAATAATCTTCCGTTTCTCTTCCGGATCGATGATCCCTTTGAGCCGGGTCAGGAATCGGCCTCTCGCGTCAACCGAGACCAGGTGAACGCCCAAGTGTTCGCCCATGGCCTGCTCCACCTGGGCGGCCTCCCCTTTTCGGAGCAGACCGTTATCGACGAAGACGCAGGTGAGCTTCGGACCGATCGCCCGATGCACCAACAGCGCGACAACCGAAGAGTCGACGCCCCCACTCAGAGCGCAGAGCACCCTCTGATCCCCCACCTGACGCCGAATCTTATCGATGGCCATCTCAGCGAAGGAATGCATCTGCCAATCCTGGGCGCAGCCGCAGACCCTGAACAGGAGATTCCCAAGGATCGCCTTCCCGCTGTCAGTATGGGCGACTTCGGGATGGAACTGGACCGCAAAAAGCGGCTGGGTTCGATGGCGAATCGCGGCAAATGGCGCATTGGCCGTGTGGGCAAGGCGACGGAACGTGTCGGGGATCTCCTCAAGCTTGTCCCCGTGGCTCATCCAGACGGTAAGCCCACTCCCAAGACTGAAGAAAAGATCGGAGTCATCGTCGATCGTGAGGGATGCCCGGCCATATTCCCGGTTGGCTGCCCGGGTCGAGATGGCACCATAGAAGTGTCCAAGCACCCCCATCCCGTAGCAGATCCCGAGGACCGGCACGCCCTGCTCGATGATCTCGCGCCGACACAGGGGAGCATCCGGTTGGTAGACACTGGCCGGACTACCGGAGAGAATGATTCCCTTTGGATCAAAAGTCTTGATGTCGTCTAGCGGCAGGTTGAACGGATGGATCTCGCAGTAGACACCCAGTTCACGGATGCGGCGGGCGATCAACTGCGTGTACTGTGAGCCGAAGTCAAGGATCAGGATTTTATGCATGAAGGGCAGCTATGAGCGATTAACCATCAGCGCTCAGCTAAGGCACTGCAAGAGGGGGCACGATCGAGCATTCCGGAAGTCTATCTTCACACATTTGTATTGTTTGTCCGGTCAACTGCTGATAGTTGACCGCTGAAAGCTGCTCTTAGTCCAACCGGTAGTTCGGCGCTTCTTTCGTGATGATGACGTCATGCACGTGGCTCTCGCGGAGCCCTGCGGAGGTGATTCGGACAAAGCGGCCTTTCTGGCGAAGCTCCTCGATGGTCTGGCAGCCACTGTAACCCATACCGGCCCTGAGCCCCCCAATCAGTTGGTAAATGCTGCCGGCCAGCGTCCCTTTATAGGGAACGCGCCCCTCAATCCCCTCGGGAACAAGCTTATACTCCTCCGTTTCAGCCTCCTGGCCGTATCGATCCCTTCCACCCCGCTGCATAGCGCCCAGCGAACCCATACCCCGGTAGACCTTGTAGGTCCGTCCCTGAAAGATGACCGTCTCACCCGGGCTTTCCTCGGTTCCCGCCAGGAGACCCCCAAGCATCACGGCATGCGCCCCAGCCGCAATCGCCTTGGTCATGTCACCCGAGAACTTGATGCCGCCGTCGGCAATAATCGGGATACCATGTCGGTCGGCGACTTTCGCGCATTCGGCGATCGCCGTGATCTGCGGGACTCCGGCCCCAGCGACCACCCGAGTCGTACAGATGGAGCCTGGACCGATTCCGACTTTCAGGCCGTCGGCCCCGGCTTTAATCAGCTCCTCGGCCCCTTCGGTCGTTGCGATGTTTCCGGCAATGACCTCGGTATCGGGGTAACGTCGCTTGATCGTGACTACCGTCTCCACCACCCCGCTGCTATGGCCGTGGGCGGTATCCACCACCAGGACATCGACGCCGGCCCTGACCAGCGCGTCCACTCGCTCCAGCATATCCTCGCCGACGCCGACGGCTGCGCCTACGCGCAATCGCCCTAGCTCATCCTTACAGGCATTCGGGAACTTGATCGTCTTCTCAATGTCCTTGATGGTGATGAGGCCACGGAGATTGAACTCCTCATCCACCACAAGCAGTTTCTCGATCCGGTTCCGGTGCAGGATCTCCTTTGCCTCTTCCAGACTGGTGCCGACCGGCGCCGTTATGAGTCGATCCTTGGTCATCACCTGGGAAATCTTCAGATCAAGCTTGGTCTCGAAGCGGATGTCACGGTTGGTTAGGATACCGACCAATTTGCCGTTCTGCGTCACGGGGACACCGGAGATTCGATAGCGTTGCATCAGTCCCAGGGCATCAGAGAGCCTCTGATCCGGTGAGATCGTGATCGGGTCCACAATCATCCCGCTCTCGGACTTCTTGACCTTGTCAACCTCAAAGGCCTGCCGATCCGGAGGGAAGGCCCGGTGGATCATGCCAATCCCCCCCTCCCGGGCCAGCGCAATGGCCATCCTGGCCTCGGTGACCGTGTCCATCGCGGCACTGATGACTGGGATGTTGATCGAAAGACGCCTGGTCAGGCGTGTACACACATCAACGTCCCGTGGCAGAACCTCGGACTTGGCAGGGATCAGGAGCACGTCGTCAAATGTCAGCCCCTCTGGGATTGAGCGATCAAGCATCTCCGCACCTCAAGAAATCAACCATCAGCGCTCAGCTATTAGCTGAATGCTGACTGCTGAAATAGGTTTCACAAGTGCATCGCGGTCTTGACCTCTGACAGGGTCTCGCCTGCAACCTTCTTGGCCTTTGCCCATCCGTCCTCCAGCACTTCCTGGACGATCTCCGGGTGGGTCGCCAACTCTTGACGTCGGTCGTAAATAGGCCGAAGGACCGGAAGCATGTGCTGCAGGAGAACCCCCTTACAGTCCAAGCAGCCGATTCCCGCTGTCCGGCAGCCGGGATCGATGGTAGCATTCCGCTCCGCCTTGGGAGTGAAGATCTTGTGCAGGTCAAAGACCGGGCAGACATCAGGATTGCCGGGATCGCGCCGGCGCACCCGGGCCGGATCCGTCACCATCGGCCTGATCTTTGCGGTCACCTGCTCGGGCGAATCGGACAAATAGACGGCGTTACCGTAGCTCTTGCTCATCTTGCGGCCATCGGTGCCTGGGACCTTTGGAAACTCGGTCAGGAGCGCCTCGGGTATGGCGAGGACTTCCCCATACAGATAGTTGAATCGGCGCGCGATCTCCCTGGCCAACTCCAAATGCGGCACTTGATCGATACCGACCGGTACGTGATTGGCCTTATAGATCAGGATGTCCGAGGCCATCAGGACCGGGTACCCCAAAAACCCATAGGTGCTGAGGTCTTTGGTGGTCAGCTCCTGCTGCTGCTCCTTGTACGTCGGATTGCGCTCCAGCCAAGGCACCGGCGTGATCATCGACAGCAACAGGTACAGCTCCGCATGTTCATGAAGCTTCGACTGCAGGAAGAGAGTCGCCTTTGAGGGGTCGATCCCGGCCGCCAACATATCCAGGACCATCTCGCGGATATTCTCCTGGATACCCTTCGTCTCGGCGTACTCAGTCGTGAGCGCATGCCAGTCGGCTACGAAAAAGAAGCATTCGTACTCCTCCTGCAGACGGCGCCAGTTATCTAGGGCCCCAAACAGGTGGCCAAGGTGAAGGCGCCCTGTTGGCCTCATCCCACTTAAGACTCGACTCTTCGACATCGACTGTCGTACTCCTCCTGTACGTACCTACGCGCCGAGCAACAGACCGGCAACAAGTGCAATGGGTGGCCAGATCAGCCGATCGACCGCCCCGCTGAAGATCAGAACCATTAGAATGACAAAGCCGTACCGCTCGATCCTGCCATACGCGACGGCCTGGCGCGGTGGCAGGAGCCCGGCCATGACGCGGCCGCCATCGAGCGGCAGCAGGGGGATCAGGTTAAAGACGGCCAGCGCCACGTTGATCAGTACGCTCCAGTGCAACATATGATAGACCGGCGTGAACCACGCAAGCAACCAGGTCGACTCTTCCGCCCCTGCCGTTCCGTCAAACATCCGAAGCGACCAGGCGCACACGGAGGCAAGGATAAGGTTCGCACACGGCCCGGCAGCCGCCACCAAAACCATGTCACGCCTCGGATGTCGGAGGTTGTCGAAATTTACCGGAATCGGCTTGGCCCACCCCACCGGCGTGAAGATCAGAGCCAGGGTTCCGACCGGATCAAGGTGGGCGATAGGGTTAAAGGTGAGGCGGCCTGACAATCGCGCGGTCGGATCACCCCGCTTGTCGGCGACCCATCCGTGGGCATATTCGTGAAACGTCAAGGCTGCCAGGATGGCCGGCAGCCTCACGCTCAAACTTAGAATGAACTGCGTCAGATCAGGCATCGTTTCGCTACGCGCTTTCCGCCAAATACACACTTTAGCTACATTTACCGTAACAAAGGGAACCCCCCTTGTCAATCTCGAAGGCACGCGCTGGCGAAACGCTGAAGGGCAAATGAGGTCTCATCCTCCTTGGTACAGAGGCGCCCGTCCAGCTTGGCCGTACGCAGTGCAGCAAGGATCCTCCGGTAGATGGGACCGGGCTTAAGCCCTAACCGATGCAAGTCCCCCCCTTTGAGCAGCGGCACAATGCTCCATGAGGTTGTGAGGTATTTGGAGACCGCCTCCTGTGCCGATCCCTTCACAAGCCCAGCCAGAAGTACGACCCTCGCCTCCGGCGAAAGGGGATCGAGAAGCCGAGCCATCCGGCTTTGGCGCAGATCGACGGCGTGTGTCAGCTTTTGCGCGGCGTGTCGACATGCCGTGTGATCAGCTACCAGCTTCTCGGCAATCCGATGGGGTGGGGTGAGCCGCTTGAGGATGGCAACAACCGTCCTTGGATGCAAAGAATAGAACATCGCAAGGAGCAGCGCCTCACCTTCCACCGCTCTCTCCAGCGGCGGCATGGATGGGGCCTGAGAGAGAACCCGCTGCACGCGTTCGAGCAGACCGAAGGCGGCGGCAGAGAGGGCGAACTTCGGATGAATGGCCGTCAACACGCCCAGATCCCTGAAACGCCTGATGATGCGGGGAGCCGATAGTTCTTTCGTACTCAGGTAGAGCTCCCTGAAGATTCTCGAACCGGCAAGATTCCCGACCGCCCCCCATTGTACTGCAGCCTTCATCAGCCGCAACGTGTCACGGGAAATAACGAACCGGTACCGGCCTTCAAACCGAGCTGTCCTGAAGAGCCGAGTGGGGTCGTCGATGAAGCTCTGCTCATGCAAGATTCTGATCCGGCCGCGCTCCAGATCCCGGAATCCTCCCAGTGGATCGATCAGCGGCCCGAACCGATGATGCTCGATGCGGGCAGCCATGGCATTGATGCTGAAATCTCGTCGAAGCAGATCGGCAAGGAGTGGGGCAGGTTGAACCTCCGGCAGCGCGGCAGCATGCGGGTATCGTTCCGACCTGGCGGTAGCAAGATCGAGCGTCCTGCCTCCGGGAAGCCGCAGGTGGGCGGTTCCGAACCTGGGGTGAGGCGCCACCACCGCCTTAAGGAAGTGCGCCAGACGTCTGGCGACAGCAATGGCATCGCCCTCAACCACCAGATCGATATCAATATTGCTCCGGCCAAGGAGGAGATCCCGCACATAGCCGCCGACCGCATAGATCGGCGAAGAGGCGGCAGCCCTGCGCGCCGCCTCGAGCACCCTCCGGCTGAGCGGATCAAGCTTTCGGAATTGCGGAAGCTGCATCGTTACCAAGCGCTTCGTATCCCAAATTCCCCAACCCCTAACCCCTATCCCCTAACTCCCCGCCTTTATGCTCGGGGGTGATAACGATCGTAAACCGACTTCAGATGCGCCCGGGAGACATGTGTGTAGATCTGCGTCGTAGAAATATCGGCATGGCCCAACATCATCTGGACCGCCCGCAGGTCGGCACCGCGCTCAAGGAGGTGTGTGGCAAAAGAATGGCGAAGCGTGTGAGGGGTCACTCGTCGGTCGATCCCCGCCGCCGTCGCGTACGCGCGGAGGAGCTTCCAGAAACCTTGACGCGTCAGCGGCCACCCCCAGCGGTTCAAGAACAGCACAGGAGTTGACCGTCCTCTTTGAAGGTGCGGTCTTGAGTCGGCGAGATACCGGCGAACAGCCGCCTGGGCATCTCTCCCCAACGGAACCACCCGGTCCTTCCCGCCCTTTCCCTGGCAGCGTACGTAGCCCACTTCCAGGTCCACATCAGACATCTGGAGGGTCACCATCTCCGACACCCGAAGGCCGGCCGCATACAGCAGTTCCAGCATCGCCTTATCACGAAGACCCAGGGGATTACTGGCAGGCGGCGCCGCCAGCAGCCGTCCCACCTCGTCCTGGCTCAGCACCCCTGGAAGACGCATCCAGGGGCTCGGGGACTCAAGGTGTGCGGTAGGATCCTCTTTCACATGGCCCTGCGTCAGCAGGTACCGGTACAGACCGCGAAGCGACGACGTGCGGCGCGCGACCGTCCGAGGCTGGAGCCCCTCCTCTCGGAGCGCCAAGAGCAGACGTGCGACGTGCCCGCGGCCGACCTCCTGAAATGAGCCGACCCCAGCCTGCTTGAAGTAGCCGACTATCCGGCGTAGATCCCTTCCATACGCCGCCAGGCTGTTCTCTGCCAGCCCCCGCTCGACCGTCAGGAACCTCAAGTACTCCTCGATCAACTGCTCCATTGAAAATCAGGGATTAGGGTTTGGGGTATAGGGTTCAGGAGTCGCTCGTAGACCTCAAGCAGCCGCACGGCCGAGGCTTCGGCCGTCAGCTTCATCGCACTCACCCTGCCCTGCTCGGCGTAGCGATGGAGACTCGCCCCATTGCAAAGTAGCGTGAGCAGGCGCTGGACGAAATCGCCCTCGGTATCGTCGGCCAGGGCCCCGTTCACCCCATCTATGATGAAATCCGAGGTGCCAACGGACCGGACAGCCAGCACGGGGAGCCCGTGCGCCATCGCCTCGAGCACAACCAAGCCTTGGGTCTCTGAAACGGATGGAAAGACAAAGAGGTCCGCAGCCTGATACCAGCAGCCAACAGTCTGATGCGGGACCGGGCCCACGAAGTGGACACGGTCAGCAATTTCCAGATGGGCGGCCAGCCGCTGTAACGACCGCTCATCATCCCCTTCCCCGACTACCAGCAGTGTGAGGTTGGGCACAACCCGGACCGCGGCATGGATTGCCCGCAAAAGCAGCCCGAGATTCTTTTCCCTGGCCAGCCGTCCCACGTACAGGAGGACCGGCCCGTTGTCCTCCGGCACACCAAGGCGACGCCGAATCTGGGCCTTCGATTCCTTCGACTCTTCCGGCGGCTCGATCCCCGTGGGGATCACTTCAATGGGGACGGTGACCCCGTGGCGCCGTAGCCGCTCTTGCACCCCTGAAGTGGGCGCGATGACCAGATCGGCCCGGTTAGCGAAGGCGTGGCTTCGAGCCTCCGCGACCCGGGCAGCCATGGGCGAAACGACCGGCAGGTAGTGGGCGTAATGCTCGTACAGCGTATGATAGGTAAACACACACGGGACTCGCAGCCGGCGCGCCAGACGGTAGGCATATGGCCCGACAAGGAACGGGTGATGGGTATGGATAACCTGCAGACCGAGGCGTGCAATCAGACGATGAAGCCCCACGGCGACGGCTGGAATCGGCACGGCATAACGGTGATGGGTCGGAACGCGCAGCGATGGGAACCGGTAGGTGTCGGGTTCTACGTCCGGGCAGTCCGGGTAACGCGGCGCAAAGATGAAGACCCGATGGCCGAGGCGACGCATGTGAAGCGCAAATTGTTGAATGGAGACAGCGAGGCCGTTCAGCAGTGGGGAGGCGTTACAGGTAAAAAAACCGATCTTCACAGATGTTCTGGGTCTCGGGTTTCGGGTCTCGGGTTTCGGGTCCAAACCTGAGAATCAGAACACCTCATTGTCTGTAACTCGAAACAAGAAACTCGGAATCCGCAACTGTTCATTTTCTGGTAATCTCGGTGTGAGTAATGGAGATGCCCAGCGCCAGGCGAGCTTGCATATAAAGCTGTGCCGTAGCCATCAGGAAATAGTTATGCAGGTTGACCGGCGTGAAGGTGAGGCGAGACCACTCAAAGAGTGTCCTGGACTGCCGCCAACGGCGAGGCGGCCGCTGATAAATAATCGGCTTCAGCGTGTGCGGAACTAACACCATACCCAAGAACATTGAAGCGGTCAGCACAATCGTCTGGAATCGCAGATTAAAGGCGGCGAGCGGACTCACGCACAGGCTCTTGCTCCCCATCCGTAAGGCGAGCACATCAGGCGAAAGGAAAACCTGAAACGGCCACAGCTCTCCGACGCAAGGGCTGATCCAGGAGATCAGGATCAGTTGCGCCGGCAAAAAGACCATGAGGGGCGGCATGGCGTTGGCAAACAGCGCCCGAAGCGCCAGGAACAACTTATGCTTCAGCAGCGGCGGCCGCGCGTCGTCAAATCTTCGCACATAATTGACTACGAATTTGACGTCCACCGCGCCGCGGGCCCAACGGGCGATCTGGCTCCACGAGTCCCTGGTGGTGAGCGGCGCCTGCCCCCAGGTTGGCATCTTGATAGGGGCCACGCGAAACCCTTCCATCACCACCTTGTACCTAAACTGCATATCCTCGTTGTGACGATTCGGTTCAAAGTAGTCTACCGTGCGGAAATCGCTGAAGGGGAGGCTTGTCCCGGGACCCAGGACCAGATAATCGCCCGCCGTCTGCATCTTTCCCATCTGATACAGGACGAACCCGGAATTGTGCAGGCGAGGCAGCATCGGCACCTTCCAGTAGTTCGAGGTATAGGTGGTGAGGCTCTGCAGAACGACCCCCCGGTCTCCCCTGGTCATCGCACGTTCCGCTTCCCGCTGATGGCTGACCTCTCGGAAGGCAAGATCTTGTGGGTGCAGAATCGTATCGGCATCGATGATCAGAATCTTCAAGTCCTCACCCCGAAGTGCGCCGTCGTCGATCTGGCGCGCAAGATGCCGGCCAGCCTCGCTGATCGATGTTGCCTTACATCTGTTCACGATCCCGTCGGTGGGATAGATGAAGAGCCGGATCCTGAGGGTCTGCTCGAACGTCGGGAGGAGATCGCGTAGCGTGTCAAGCGTCTCCTGGTCCTCCGCCTCGACGATCGGCATCAGGGTGATCCGCTCGAGCGGGTAGCGCTGCCTCTCGATCGAACGAATCGCCTGAAACAGCACACGACGGTTGCTTTCCCGCTTCAGGGGCATGAGGATCGCATAATGACTCAAGGAGTGGCCAGAGATCTCGATCCTGCCGCGCCAGTCGGTCTCCATGTTGGCCAGCAGTTCCTGTCGCGTCTTATGAGCGCGGACCTGATTGATGACCAGGTAGCCGATCCAGATGGTGATAACAATAAATCGAAAGACCTCAGCCCAAAACGGATCGCCAGGAAGGTATCGGAGTAGCGGATAGATCGAGAGGAGCAGAAGGGTCGTGAGAATCGGAAGAATATCCAGGACCCGCTCGAACATCCTGACTGCAAAAGTGGGGTGACCGCCGTACGTCATCGTGTACTCACAGATAGAATTTCTACACGAGTCACGGCAGGGTGTCAACATTATGTTGACGCTGATGTCACCTGAAGAGGCTCATGTACCAGTCGATCACACGATCTCCAGCAAACAGGGTAACGACCGCGCCGAGCGCCAAAAACGGTCCGAATGGAATCCGGCCTTTCCGCGACAACACACCGGCTGCGATCAGTCCCAGCGAAAGACAGGCGCCGGAGACAACCGCAAAACCAAAAGATACAAGCATGAGGCGCCAACCAAGGAAGGCGCCAATCATACTGAGAAGGGTCACATCGCCGCCGCCCATGCTCTCCTGCTGAAAGGCCACTTCCGCATACACCGCAATCAGGTACACCAGTCCAGCGCCGACAAGCGCCCCCGTTACGGCTTCAAGTGGCGAGGGATCGAAGGTGAGTACGCTCGAGATAAGACCGAGGGGTATGCCCGGAAGGGTGAGTATATGGGGAATGATGCCATGATCCAGATCGATAAATGTGATCACCACCAGTACCGAGAGGAAAAGCAGGAGGAACGCGGTCCGAATAGCAATGCCGGAGTGTAGTACCGTCATAAGGTAAAGGCCGGCGGTCAGCCCTTCAACCAGCGGGTAACGCCAGTGGATTGGAGCCTTGCACCGTCGGCATCGGCCCGCAAGCCACACAAAGCTGACAAGAGGGATATTATCGTACCAGCCGATCGGCCCATTGCACCGAGGGCAGTGCGACCCAGGAAGGGCGAGGCTTTCGTCGCGTGGGATGCGCCATATACAGACATTCAAGAAACTTCCGACCACAAGCCCCAGAGGGATGCTCAAGATTACTGACAAGTTTTCTAGCGACAGATTACCGGGCAAGAGTGACTGACCCCCTATGGCGTGGTCTCGGACTTACCAAAGCGATTAAGCCGCAACCGGATAACAGAATACACGATCGACATGGCCTGTAGGATAGCAGTTCCTGGACAGGTTACCAACCATAAAGCTGTCACGAAAGGGTCTAAAGTCCCCAGGAAAGGAACTGGAGTGGGCCTTGAAGGGGCGGGTTGGAACCGCAATTATACGTAAGCGTAATATTGCCGTTCACGATGTTGGCGCTCACAGGGCTGCCGGGCGTGTCGGGGGCGTTTTCACCAATGATGAGTCCGGTAATGGTCCCGGTGCCGCTGAGATCGAACTGTTCATGAGCTGCTATCAGTCCGTTGTAGCCATTGCTTGGGGTGCCTTGGATTTTGACATCACGGCCTGCGATAAACAAGGAATCGTGAACGGTATAGGCGGCGTCGGCGCCTATCGTCGGATTGCCGGTAATCTTGACATCGCCGGTTGCAATCAGAGTAGTTTTCCATGGGTCGGTTGTAGAGCCTGTCACCGTCACGCTGCCGTCGAAATAGAATGTACCGTCACAGGGTGTGTTGCTGGCCAGGTCCCACGAAGCGAGAGGGGTGTCGGCGGTGTACTTCCATCCACAAGTAGAAGTATCTCTGGAATTCAGGGTTTGAAGCAGGGTGCCGCTGCCGTCGCGCACCTCACCCTTACCGTTCGCGTTCACCGTCATCTGATATAGGTGATCCAGGTGGCCTGCAAGCAGGTTCGTCGCGGCGGTCAGGAAATCGGCCGGATCGATGTGCGGAACTGTTTCTGTCGGTGTGCCGCCCCCGCTGCCGGCACCGACAGTTGCGCCGGCGGGATTCGAATAAGTGCCGCTGGCGGTCGCGTTGCCGTTAATTTCAACATGGCCACCATTCAGGGTAAGATTACCGTTGGCATGAACGTTCCCGCATGTCCCACCAGTTGCTAACACGTCTGTGCTGCCCCCAATTGTCATACTACCGTCGGTCAGGATAGCGTCATTGGAGCGAAAAAATGTACTCATGACGGCTCTTCGAATCGCTTGAGACCCTCCGATAGCGCTGGCGCCGGTTGACACCACCCTCACCGTGTAATCTCCCGCCTTCTGATACTGAACAGTATAGCTTCCCGCCCCGCCCAATTGCGTAGCGGGTATGATATTCTGAAGCGTGGCATTGGCATTTGTCATGTCGCTCGGTGTCGTTCGCAGTGTGTTAAAGGCGTGCTCCAGTCCGGCCTCGGCCAGGAACCGGGCCTGGATGGCGCGCAGAAGGTTGGACGCGATCTGCGCCTCAGAGCCTCCGATAGACAGAATGGCAGCCGCGAGCGCCGCCAGGACGACGAAGGCCATGAGCACAAGCGGAAGGATAAGACCCCGATCATCTCCAAGCCGCTTATACTTCATGGCAGGCTCCTTGGCTTGACCCTGGTGGTCATGCGGCGTGCGCTGCCGTCCGGACTCTGCACCGTGAGGTCGATCCGAATCTCCCTGATAAGGGCTGCATCCGCAGTCTGCGTCACCCCGTCGGCGCTGAAATAGGTGAAGGTCAGGTTTGTCACATTATCGATAATGGTATCGGCGTTGGCTCCGCCCTGTCTCCTGGTGAGGGTGTTGGCGCCTGCATTTCGGGTGTAGGTAATGGTCTTGACATCTCGGACAAGACTGCCCACGGGATAGGCCGAGCTGAGGGGCGATGCAATGGTTAGAGTGCTGCCGCCTATGCCCGTTATTTGCCTGACATCCCGCGTGCCCCCGTCGGCGATATAGATATAATCGTTCAGACCAGAATTCGGATCCGCATAGATCTTGAAGGCATCGGCGGTCGCCGTTGCGCTTAGGCTTAAAGAAACAGTGTTCGCGGTAAATGCGGTGGCCGTCGCCTCAACACCATTGATCACGGAAGAGTCGTCTACGTTCGCCATAAAGGTGATGCTGGCTGGGGAGGCAGCCGTGATCGCGTTGCCTGCGCCGTTAGCTCCGACCCAGTATGAACCGATCAGCCGGAGCTCGTTTGCCATGCGATCCAGGCCTGCCCTTGCGCCAAGCTGGGCATCCTCCAAGGCGGTGGCCCGAGTATAGATGCCCTGCGAGACCTGGTAGACTCCTAAGATGGCCCCGCCAATTAAGCCTGCAATCGCCAGGACGATCAACAGCTCAACGAGGCTATATCCCTCGGTTTCAGGGACACGCTTCATGATTTATCCCCCCTTACGGCCTGGCGGCGACAAGCGTAGTGACGTTAATACTCTCCTGGTTCGCCCCCTGAGCCGTAGGAAGGGTGAAGGCTATGGTGACGGTCACCCGTCTGGTATCCGCGGCCGGACCGGCCACAACTCTGACCTGCCTGTTGAAATTGGGATAGCCGGCGACGGGGTTCTCATCCCCGAAGCTTGGTGGGGGGTTACCTGTATCTGTGTTGAAGGGATCGCCGGCCCCCACCCTGTACTGGACCCGCTTGACCTGTTCCAGCCGGTCCTGGGCGAGCATGGTCGCCGTCGATAGATAATAGCCTCGCGTCACGGCGGCCTGGCCGAAAGAGATGGCGCCGGCGCTCCCGCCGCTTTGCAGCGCGGTCGTTGCCGCCACCCCTAAGACGGCGACGGTAAGAATCGCGAGGGCAATTAGGACCTCGATGAGGGTAAAACCCTGCGACGCCCGCTTTGGAGCGCCCTGCCGCTCTGCTCGGTATCGTTTCATGGACATTGTGTGCAGTTTGCTGCGGTCGGGCCACATTGACGGATACGGCCCGATGGGCTGACAACGACATTCAGGGATGACGTGCCTTGAGCGTTCTGCACGGTGATGGTCCCTCCGCCAGCACTCCCGAGCGGGTTGAAGGTGATGAAGGAGGGCGGCTCAGGCTTCCTGCAGGTGAGGCGAGTCTGGTTGACCAGTCGCCTGTAGCCCTGAGCATCGGTTCCAGGGCCGGTCCATACGACATTGTCGCTGGTCCTGACAAAGCGGAGTCGATTGTTATCCGGCTCGATCTCTACGCGGTAATCGGTGTTGCGGGCAATGGCCAACTCGCGGGCTTGCTGAAGCACCGTCACCAGCTCTTGGGATGCTCCTCGCGTCTGCATCGCCCTGAGAAAGGTCATAAACAAGGGGATGGTCCCCACGCTGACAATCCCGATGACCGCAATAGCAACCATCAGTTCCACGAGGGTAAACCCTCGTTGACCGCCCACTCGACTCTGCCGAAAGACCATCTGAACACCATTCGCCTCAGAGATGGCTCACCACCGTGAGACAGCCCTCACACCGCCCCACAGTGGCAAGCCTGGTTGCTCCTCTCCGCAGTAGCGCCTCTTGTGCGACTGCTTACGGCAGCGTGACGGAAAAGTTATCATTGGCGGCGGGGCTGGCCGCTACAACCGTGAAGGTCCCAGTCCCAGTCCTCGTATATGTGTAGGTCCAGTTTGCTAGTGGCTGTGGAACCGCTCGGAGGAACGGCCCCGCAGCAATAGCTGCGCCATCCCTCGAAGCACCAGTGAGCGCCCTTGGTCCAACAAGAGCGAGGTTGTTCGTGCAGGTGTCGGGGTCGGCGGCCGGGACAGCGTTTGCTGCTGGCCATGCCCCAGTTGCAGGAACATCGCCGCAGTGGGACCCGAAGGCAGCGACTGCGCCCGCCACCACCGCCGCATCGGCTTGGGCTCTGCTGATCCGCGCCTTCTGCTGCATGCTGGCATATAGCGGGATGGCGATCGCCGCCAGGATGCCGATGATCGCCACAACGACCATCAACTCAATCAACGTGAACCCCTCGGGCTTTCTTCGTAATCGGCGCAACATGGTCTTTCCTCCTTTTGAACTGTTGAATGGATGTCATTGAAACCAATACGTCTAGGTGGTTGCATTGGGGATGCCAAGTTCTTCTGCGTTAGAAAAAGACCAGGTCCATTCCTGGATAGATTAATATTCTCTTGATAATCCAATGAGTTACGCGAATCCACTTTCAGGATGATCAACAGAGCGATCGCAGTTCCTGACAAGTTTCTGCAGGAGGACTGACAATTCTTGTCACTTGAGTCGAGGAAGATAGGCGGAGGAGGGAACTCAGAGCGGGAGACCGTTTCAGGCGTCGCGTTCGGCCTTGGTGATCCCGTATTTCTTTGCCTTATGGCGGAAGGAGCGAAAACTGATCTTCAACAGATCCGCAGCCCGCTTTTGGACCCACCCAGAGCGTTCTAAGGCTTGGCGCATCAAGCCTTTTTCGATATCGGAGACGGTGACGTCCAGGTCGATCCCTTCCTCGGGAAATGGAATGGACGCCCGACCTCGCCGATCGGGGACCTCCCTGATCTCCAAAGGAAGACTCGCAGATGTCAATTGATCGCTGGTTTCGAAGGCCACGGCTCGTTCAATGACATTTTCAAGTTCCCGCACATTGCCCGGCCACCGATACCGCACCAGGATCTCCATGGCCTCCTGGGAGATCGAAGCCGTACCCCTCTGCTGGCGGAGCGTACACTGGGCCAGCAGCCTGTTAGCCAGTAGGGGGATGTCCTCCGTTCGCTCGCGAAGCGGCGGCAGATGGATCGGGATCACATTTACCCGATAAAACAGGTCTTCGCGAAACGCTCCATCGGCCATCGCCTTCACCAGATCCTTGTTTGTGGCGGCGATGAGACGGACATCCACCTCCAGGTCCTCCGTTCCCCCGACCCGCCGAAAGGTCCGCTCCTGCAGGAATCGGAGGAGCTTGACCTGCAGCCCCGGACTCATCTCGGCGATCTCGTCCAACAGGACTGTTCCGCGATTGGCCACCTCGAACAGTCCGGCCTTGTGGGAGACCGCCCCGGTGAATGACCCTTTGACGTGACCAAACAGCTCGCTCTCCAACAGTTGCTCGGGTATGGCCCCGCAGTTGATGGCAAGAAACGGGCGGTCGGCTCGAGGGCTCGCGCAGTGGATGGTCCTGGCCACCAGCTCCTTGCCTGTCCCGCTCTCTCCGGTGATGAGGATCGTACTATCCAACTCGGCAATTCGAGTAATCAGTTTATACAGCTCGACCATCTTCGGGCTGCGACCGATGATCCCCGTAAGCTGCGCCTCCTCCATCACCGGCGGCTGGGAGACCTGACCATGCTGCCGAGCCCTGGCCCTGGCCAGCGCTTTTTCCACAACCAGACGGATCTCGTCGATTCGGAATGGCTTGGTGATATAGTCGTCGGCCCCTAATCGCATGGCCTGAATCGTTGAATCCATGGAGGCGTATGCCGTGATCATAATAACCGGCAAATGCGGATACTTTTCCCGTATGCCGGTCAGCAGGCCGATCCCATCTACCTTCGGCATCCGAACATCAGAGATCACCAGATCCGGCGGCTGATGCGTAACAAGCTCAAGCGCCTGCTCGCCGTCAGATGCAGCGATTATCTGATGCCCTTGATGTTCCAAAAGGGCGGTGAGGAACTCGCGCATCCCCTGCTCGTCATCGACGACTAATATCGTTCCCAAAACGTAACTCCTATCAAAACCTTCTCGGTTTCTACCCCTAAAAGCCTTCAGCCTTCAGCCTATTCATCCGGAGCCTGTTTGAGCAAGACCCGAAAGGTCGACCCGCCGCCTTCCCGGCTGGTGACCTCGATTCGACCGCCGAGATTGTCGATGATCTTCCGCGTAATGGCAAGCCCAAGACCTGCGCCACCCGGCCTCGTTGTATAGAAGGGGTCAAAGATCCGATCGACCTCTCCTGGCGGGATCCCCCGTCCCGTATCCGTCAACTCAATCGCCACCCAGCCGTCGCCGTTTTGCGCTCCATGGCGGCGGATGGCAAAACTGATCTGCCCGCCCATCTGCATAGCCTGAATTGCGTTGAGCCCAAGGTTCCATAGTGCCTGCTTCAACTGATCAGGATCACCTGCAACGACAACCTCCTCGGCCTCCCGCTGAATGGAAAAGGTCACAGGGTGAGCACTATCGCAACTCTTTTCCAAGAGCGAGACTGACTCTGTGACCAGCGCCACGAGATCGCACCGCTTCTGTAAGGCCAGGGTCGGCTTGGCGAAATCCAGAAACTGTCCTGTCACCAATTTCAATCGCTCAGCCTCGCGAAGAACAATATCGAGTAGTTGAGGCCTGGCCGTCCCAGCTTCCTTGATCAGTTCGATACAGCCGCTGATCGCGGCCAGAGGGTTCCTCACCTCATGCGCCAGTCCGGCCGCCAGTTGTCCCGCCGTCGAGAGCCGGTCGGCCTGACGAAGCTTGGCCTCTGTCTTTTTCCGCTCCGTCAAGTCCTGAAAGATGCCCACGAGACCGACGAGTCTGCCCTCGGACGACTTCAAGGGTGTCAGGTTCACCCCAATCGGGACGGACTGACCATCCTGGCCCAGGATTGTCAGCTCTTGCGAGCATCCACTGAAGGTGGGCGTGGGGGCAGAGAAGAACGTCTCAAGCTCTTTGATCGCTCCAAAAGGTGTCTCTCGCCAACTTTTGTCTTGTATCTGTTCGGCCGTAATGCCGATGATCCTTTGTGCGCCTCGGTTCATCGATACAATCTTCCCTGCGAGGTCCAGCGTCACGATCCCGCTTGGGATGTTCTCGATGATATCCTCGTGGAGGGTCCGAAGGTTACGGAGGTCGATCCGTTGTTCTTCCAGCTTGCGACCCGCCTCTTTGAGGCGCTCGGCAAGCTGGCTGCCAAAAAGCGCCACAAGGAAAAAGGCCACGCTGTTGACGAAGAACTGCAAAAGCGCGTATGCGGGATCGTACGCGATGCTCCCCGTAGAGAGGAATTGCGTCCGCTCCATGAGCCCATAGAGCTGGATGTTAATCAGCGCTCCATAGAGAATGCTGCTTCCGCCGGCAAGCAACAGACTCGACCGTCGGGACAGGAAGATGGCCGAGGCCAGGACGGGAAAGATGTAGACAAACGCAAAGACGCTCTTGATCCCGCCGGTATAGTGCACCAAGGCAGTGACCAGGACTACGTCGACCCAGATCTGTAGGCTACAGAGCCGTCTCAGCCGCGTAGTGCGGTTCAGCGCGAGAAGGTAGAGGATGGTGAGAAGGCAGGCGCAGGCGATGAAGACGAAGAGGGGAGTAAGCGCGAAGGGGGGATGCTCACGGAGGGCGAGGATGCCTGCTGAGCCCAAAAACAGGAATGCGACGACGAGCCGGAGACCGATCAGCCATTTGACCTGTCGTCTGAGCGCGACATCATCTGTCGAAAGCGTTTCTGTATTGACCATCAGCTATCAGCAGCGGTCAGCCGTCAGCCTTCAGCGCCCTATCACCGTCACCAGCTTGAAGATGGGCAGATACATCGCCACGATCATACCGCCCACGACCACTCCGAGGAACACTATCAGTATCGGCTCAATCAGGGCGGTCAGATTTGCGACCGCCTGGTCGACCTCGGCATCGTAGAACTCGGCAATCTTCTCCAACATCGAGTCAAGCGCCCCCGTCTGCTCCCCGACGCTGATCATCTGCACCACCATGGGCGGAAAGACTCCGGACGCCCTCAACGGGTCGGCAATGGTTTTGCCTTCAGCGATGTTCCCGCGGGTCTCTATAATCGCCTCCTCCACAACCTTGTTCCCAGCGGTTTTCGCCGTGATATCCAGTCCGTCAAGGATAGGGACACCGCTGGCAATTAATGTTCCCAGGGTCCGCGTGAACCGTGCAACGGCCACCTTCCGGAGTAGCGATCCGAATATCGGGGTCCGCAGAAACAACCCATCGATGGCCCTCCTACCCTTCTCCGTTTTATAACTGAACCGGATGCCGACGATCCCTGTGATGACGAGGCTGAGGCCGGCCAGGAGATATCTCCGAACGAAGCGACTCACCGCCATAACTATCTGAGTCGGCAGGGGAAGCGGGACCCCCGACCCCTCAAAAAATCCTTCAAAGACCGGGATCACGAAGGTCAGTAAGAAGATGACGACGGCGATGGCTACCGTTACGATGGTGCTGGGATAAATCATGGCGCCTTTGACTTTTCGCCGGAGATTCATGGCTTTCTCGATGTACACCGCAAGGCGGTTCAGGATAGTATCAAGCAGCCCCCCGGCCTCACCCGCCTCGACCATGTTGGCGTATAGTGGATTGAATACCGTCGGATGACGTTTAAGGGCTGCCGCAAAGGTCGAACCGCCTTCCACATTCACCCTGATCTCGGTGAGGGTCTTTTTGAGCTGTCTATTCGGCTGTTGGGAGGCCAGCGTCTCCAGGCACTGCACCAGGGGGAGTCCGGCGTCGATCATGGTGGCAAGCTGGCGGGTAAAAACGGCCAGGTCCTTCTCCTTTACTCTCCCGCCGAATCCGGGAATCTTGAACTCGATCGACTTAGGCTGGGGCTTGATGGAAATCGGAAAGATCCGTTGTTGACGGAGCCCCGCGACCACAGCCTCCGGGGTATTGGCCTCCATCCGCCCGGCAACCACCCGGCCTGTCCGACTTCGTCCGCGATAGACAAAGATCGGCATGTTCCCTTACCCCTGCCCCCTAAACCCTATACCCTGTTTTTCTGTGCCCGCTGGATCATCTGAGCCAGTTCGTCAGGCATTGAACTCCTGAATAACGCCTCTTCCAGCGTGATGTTCCGCCTCAAGTAATGCCCAAGGAGCGACTGATTCATCGTCTGCATCCCGAATTTCTCCTGGCCGGTTTGCATCGTGGAGTAGATCTGATGGATCTTGTCTTCTCGAATCAGATTGCGGATAGCAGGGTTCGGGATCATGATCTCCAGCGCGAGCACGCGCCCATGGCCATTGCTCTTGGGGATAAGCGCCTGGCAGAGCACCCCTTCCAGAACGAAGGAAAGCTGGGCGCGGATTTGCGGCTGCTGATTCGAAGGAAAGACGTCGATGATCCGGTTGATGCTTTCCACGGCCGAGTTGGTATGCAGTGTCGCGAACGTCAGGTGCCCGGTCTCCGCGATGGTGAGGGCCACGGCAATCGTCTCCTGGTCCCGCATCTCACCGATGAGAACCTTGTCCGGGTCCTGCCTCAGGACTCTTCTCAGCGCCTCCGCAAACGATCGGGTATCGGAGTGAACCTCGCGCTGATTCACGATGCAGCTCTTATGCGGGTGCAGGAATTCGATAGGGTCCTCGATGGTGACAATATGCTCATGGCGCTCGCGGTTAATCTTATCAATCATGGTGGCCAGCGTGGTCGATTTCCCTGAACCGGTCGGTCCGGTGACAAGGATGAGCCCCTTCGGCTTCTCACAGAGATCGGCCACAACCTTCGGAAGACCCAACTCTTCGAAGGCGTGAATAGTGTACGGGATGGCCCGAATCGCCATTCCTACGGCTCCTCGCTGAATATAGAGATTGGCGCGGAACCTACTCAATCCCTTGATTCCGAAGGAGAGATCGAGCTCTTTCTCTTCTTCGAACTGCCGTTTCTGGGCATCGGTCAGGACGCTATACGCCAGGCTTTTCGTTTCTGCCGGGGCAAGCGGCACATCCTTGAGAGGCGAGATCAGGCCGTGCAGGCGCAACATCGGTGGGACGCCGGCGGTCAGGTGCAGATCGGAGGCGCCGCGCTCAACCGCCTCCTTCAACATCTCGTGGAGATTCATAACTCACGCCCTCAACGAGGTGTTCGGGCTGAAGACTGAAGGCTTCAGTCTATCCATGCTGTATTAGAAGAAACTCGTGACCCGAACGACCTCCTCGACAGTGGTGACACCTTCCCGAATCTTTTGCAGGCCGCTCTCCCTCAGGCTCCTCATTCCATGCTTGGCTTGAAGCGTACGAAGCTCGCCGACGGAGGCGCCATTCAGGATCGCCTCCCGCATCTCTTCGTTGAGCAGTACTACCTCGTAGAGGCCGATCCTGCCACGATAGCCGGTGTCACGACAGGCGAGGCACCCCTTTCCCCGATAGCAGGTTACGGTCTTCGCCTCCTGCGGACTGAAACCGATACTCTCCAGGGTAGAGGCGGGGATCGAGACCTCCTTCCGGCACTCCGCACAGAGCCGTCGGACCAGACGCTGGGCGAGCAGCAGGTTGAGCGAGGCAGCCACCAGATACGGCGGCGCGCCCATGCTGACCAGTCGCCCCACCGTACTGATCGCATCGTTGGTATGGACGGTGCTCAGCACCAAGTGGCCGGTCAGGGCGGCCTTGATCGCGATCTCGGCCGTCTCGAAATCGCGGATCTCTCCCACCATGATGATGTCCGGATCTTGCCGGAGAAACGACCTGAGTAAGGCGGCAAAGGTCAGACCGATATCCGACTTGGCCTGAGTCTGGTTGATCCCGGTCAGGTTGTACTCGATCGGATCTTCCGCCGTCATGATGTTGGTGCCGATACTGTTGAGCCGGCTGAGCGCCGAATACAGCGTGGTCGTCTTCCCGCTCCCGGTGGGGCCGGTCGCTAGAATCATACCGTACGGGGCCAGGATAGCCTTCTCAAACATGGCGAGCGCCTCAGGCTCGAATCCGAGTTTGCTCATATCCAACTCGAGGCTCGCGCGGTCCAATAGTCGCATGACCACCTTCTCGCCGAACAGCGTCGGGACGGTAGAGATTCGAAGGTCCAACTCCCGCTGTCCCATCTTGACCTTGATCCGCCCGTCCTGAGGCATGCGTCGTTCAGCAATATCCAAACGCGCCATGATCTTGACGCGAGAAGTGACCGCAGCGTGCAGCGTAAGGGGTGGAGACATCACCTCATAGAGGACGCCATCAAGTCTGAAGCGTATTCGGAATGTCTTCTCGTAGGGCTCCAGGTGAATATCAGATGCGCCCTTGTTGATCGCGTCGGTCAGGATAAGGTTGACCAGCTTTACTACCGGCGCATCTTCGGTAGCTCGATATAGCTCGGCCAGATTAATTCCCCTCTGATCCGGCTCAGCGATTCCCAAATCTTTTTGCTCAAAGTCCTTGACCAGACTTCGGGCGAAACCGGCCGTCTCGTAGTACCTGTTGAGAGCATTCTGGATGGATGTATCCGGGGCGACCATCGGTTGTATGGTGTGGCCGGTGATGAATCTGACTTCATCGATGGCCACGATGTCGGACGGGTCCGTCATAGCAACCGTAAGGATATTTCCGGACCGGCCTAAAGGGATAAGCAGGTGTTTCCGAGCGACTTCGGCAGGAACCAGCTTGAGGATAGCGGGGTCGATCGTGCCCCTACTCAGATCAACAGGCGGCACCCCATATTGGCGTCCCAGGTAGGACGCAATCTGCTCCTCGCTGACATACCCGAGCTTGACGAGAATCGAACCAATCCGTCCGCCGGTAGTCTTCTGCAGCGCAAGGGCCTCATCCAACTGTTCGGGCGTGATCAGGTTGGCCCTCACCAGCATCTCACCCAATCGTCCAGGTGGCATGAATCTATCCTTTCCTGCCTAGGGCTAACGCATCACGGCCAACGCAGTCATTCGCACTAAAATTTTAGATTAGCATACCTCGGATAAGTTAAGCAATCGCAGCAACGAGAGCTTGCCGCATCGCCTCCTCCGAAGGCTTTTGTCCGGTCCACAGCTCGAAAGCCAGAGCGCCCTGATACAGCAACATGCCCAGCCCGCCCAGGACCCGACATCCCCGCTTCTTGGCCTCTCGTAGCAACGCGGTCTCCCGTGGCCGATAGATCAGATCGTATACCAGTACCCCGGGCTGAAGGAGGGTCGGGTCGATCGGTGGAGGATCTGAAGGGTTGAGGCCAACCGATGTGGCATTAACCACCAGGGCACAGTCTCTCACCATGGCCGGCATTCGAGGATCGTCAAGCCCCAGTCCGATGGCCGAGGCACCGATGTCCCGGTTCACACACTCAGCCAGCAACTGCGCGCGCTCGATGGCCCGGTTGACAATCACGATCTCCTTAACGCCGGCCTCGGCCAAAGTGACGGATACAGCCCGTGCCGCCCCGCCCGCTCCAAGGATGACCGCAGGCTTCCCGCGCGGGAGAAAATCTGCCTCCTCATGAAGCGATCGGAGAAACCCCTGTCCGTCGGTATTGGCTCCAAGTAGGCGTCCGCCTCTGGCCACGACCGTATTGATCGCACCTACCGAGGCGGCCTCTGGTGTCAGGGTATCGACCAACGCGACGGCCTGCTCCTTGTGAGGAAGCGTGACATTCGCGCCGCCGAAGTTTTCCATCCCGCGAAGCGACTCGAACGCGGTTGGCAAGTTCGCGCCCTTTACCCGCCATGGAATATACAGGCCATCGATGCCGGCCTCCTGGAGTGCGGCATTCTGCATGGCCGGCGAGAGGCTATGCTCCACAGGATCACCGAAGAGGACGAACAGTTTTGCCGCGGCAGTAAACCTCATGCAACTATCCAGCTATCGACCTAATTGAACCCCTCCGAAAGCGCATGCTCCAGCGCACGCCTAATCTGTTCTCTCCGCGCCTCATCCATCAGCTTGCTTCCATCCTTATTGGTGACATAAAAGACGTCCACGACCTGCTCGGCCTCGGTCATGATCTTGGCGGAGCGCAGATCGACGCCGAGTTCCGAAAGCGTGCTGGAGATGAGGTACAGGAGTCCCAGTCTATCCCGTGTCCGGACATCCAGGACGGTGTACGCCTCCGAGACCACGTTGTCAAACTCCACTTTGGTTGGGGGCAAGGCGTCCTTGTGGATCGGTTGGACCAGGGCTGCCTTCCTGCGGCTCTTGATCAGGTCACGGACAGCTACCCTGCCCGCGAGAACATCCCGCAGATCAGCCACGACCCGATCCCAGACGGTCGCGTCCTCAATGGCCGCGCCGCCCCCGTTGTCGACCCTGAAGTTTCGGATTACCATCCCGCTTGTCAGGGTGAAAATCTGGGCGCTCAGAATGTTGATCCCGTTTGCGGTGAGTGTCCCCACAACGTGGGCAAACCGCCCGTGGCGGCCATAGGCGCAGAGGGTAAATTCGGAGTAGCCGGCCAACGGGAATGCCGTCCATTGGCTGGCCGCCTCTTCACCCCGTTGCACGCGCTGGATCAAGCGCATATGCGAGGCAACCTTGTGGAGCGGGGTCGTCAGCAGGTACCGCGCAGGCGCCTCGTGCAGATGCCTTTTCACCGCCTCCACGCCGAACTCCGGCGACAGTTCCTGGGTGAGCTGGGATTTAACCCGCTCGGCGCGAGCCAGATCATCCTCGCCCTCCGGGATGCCCCTGGTGAGGATGGTGTGGGTCTTGATGTACAGCTCCCACAGTAGCGTCCCTTTCCATTCGGTCCAGACGCCTGGTCCGACCGCCTTGATGTCTCCGTACGTGAGCAGGTACAGCATCTTCAGCCGATCGAGCGTTTGCACCTTTTTGGCAAAATCGATCACGATGGCCTCATCGTCGAGGTCCAGGCGCTGCGCAATATGTGACATCTCCAGATGGCGCACCACTAAAAAGCGAATGGTATCGGCATCCTGCTCTGGGATGCCCATCCTGGCCAGGATCGCCTCGACCAAGGAGGTCCCCTTGGGCACGTGGTCTGGCCCCTCCCCTTTGCCGATGTCATGGAGTAAGAGGGCCAACCGGAGGATTTCCAACCTCTTCGCATCAGACGCGATCGAACGAAACTCTTCACCGTAAAATCTTGAGACCTCATCCAGGTGTTCGAGGGTCTCGATGGCCAGGAAGGTGTGCTCATCTACCGTGTACCGATGGTAGAAATCGAACTGGACCAGACGGGTGAGCTTGGCGAACTCCGGCATGTAGCTCCCAAGCACGCCAAGTTCATGCATGCTCCGAAGCGTCGCGGCCACCCCCTTCGGCTCTCGAAGGATGGCCAGCAAAAAGCCCAGGGCTCGGCTCGATCGCCGCACCCCATCGTCGATGAGATGCGTATCGGCTTTAATGTAGTCCTTAATCTCCTGGCTCAGCGTGTATCCCATCTGCTGCGCGTACCAGAAGACCTTCAGCAGCCGGACAGGGTCCTCCTGAAACAGGCCTCGATTCTTCGGCATCACATGGATGCAGCGATCGATCTCCGTCAGATCGTCGCCGATATCGCGAGCCCTCAGCTTCTGCATCACCATCTCTACCTGAGACCTCCCTTGCGTGCAGCGCACGATCAATTGCTGCGACAACTGCAAGATATCCTTTGCAGCCAGATAATACCGCTGCATGAACTGTTCAACACCGTAAGAGCCGTCCGTGCCCAGGAACCCCAGGTTGGCCGCTACCTGTTCCTGCGTAGACAGCGAGAGCACATCGTTCTTGCCTCGAGAGAGGTAATGCAGTTCATTGCGCAGGCGGAGCATGAAATCCAAGGCAAGGTCCCACCGTTCTCTCTCCTCCTGACTGAGAAGCCCTCTCTGCGCCAATTCGGACGGCGCGCCCGCACGCTGGGTAATCCGGGCAATCCACATGGCAGCGTGAAGATCTCTCAGGCTCCCGGGACCTTCCTTGATGTGCGGCTCTTGCACGTAGATAGACGCGCCGTACCGGTAATGACGTTCACGCAATTCCTGAAGCTTTTGCTTGACGAAAGCGGCAGAGTGCTTGTAGAAGACCGACCGTTCCAGCTTGGCGCTGAACGCCTGATAGATCTCCGGTTTGCCGGCAAGGTATCGGGCCTCCATCATGGAGGTGCGGGAGGTCAGATCCGTCTGGGCCATTCGCACGCAGTCGTCGATGGAACGGCAGCAATGCCCCACAACGAACCCGACATCCCAAAGAGTGCTCAACACCGGATGGAGGATCGTATTCAGGTAGGCATCGGCCCTGCGAGGGTAGACAAACATCAGGTCTACGTCGGAGCCCGGATTCATCTCCCGCCGACCATAGCCGCCCAGCGCAATCAGCGCACAGCCGTCACTGCTACGCCGGAGCACGGGATCGCAGGCTGCCTCCGCCAGTTGAAAGAGTGAGGTTACCACCGCGTCGGTGAGTGTAGTGATGGATTGAACCACCGCCTGTCCGGTTTCCCCATTCCGATGGCGCTGAAGAATCCTGGCCTGCTCGTCGGCGATGAACTCTCTGAGGGCTGGAATCAGACCGGCCGCATGGCTCCCCTGCAGTACGGACTGCAGGGCGCCGGTCAGCGCCGAGAGCTCAACGGAAGCGGCAGGCATGTCGCCGACAAGAGCGGCAGCGCTCGCCCGTCGGTTTCGCAGCAGCGCGAAACGACCCTTCGCGATGGCTTGAAATCGTTTCATCCTTTACCCCGTAAGTTACTGCTAGTATAGGCGGCCCTGCTGGACAGGGTCAAGGCCAATTAGGGTTGACACAGATGACTCAAGGGCGTATTTTTCCTACCCGTGTATATCGCATAGATCATGAGGAGCTACGTTGCAAGAGAGGGGGTGGGATAGAAACCTCTCCATCATAATACCCAATAGTCGGCGAGGCAGCGTAACCAAGCTCTTGAAAGGGGATGACCATGCCAGGACTTCAGCTTGCGATTATCTTCCATCTCGTAGGAATTATCTTCTGGATCGGCGGTATGGCGGCCAGGCTGATCCTCCTCAATTCTGCCAGGTCCGGCGCCGGCGAAAGCGTACGGTCTCAGTTTCGCCAGCTCCAGCAAGGACTTCATCGCATGATGGAGATCCCCGGCTCCGTAATGACCCTGCTGGCCGGAGGGTTCCTGATCCATGCCGCCCAGGTCAACTTCCACCTGGCCTGGTTCAGGGCCAAGATCGCGTTGGTCATCGGTCTGATCGTGATTGAGCTGCTCGCCTCGCGCCAGATCAAGACCTTCAACGTGACCGGCCGAGCGGGGCAGGCCATGGGGCTCTTTGCAGGCCTCGTTGTCTTCACCCTACTGATACTGATCGCCGTAGTGACCAAATTTTGAAGAAGGCGTGGTCACATCCGGGGTCTGCGATCACGCGGTCGGCACCGGTTGTGGTGCTGACCCTGTTCCTCGCCGGAGGGTGCGTGGGAGCGATGGAAAGCAGGTTCGTCTTCTTCCCTGACAAGCGGATTGCAGAGACTCCCCGCGATCGAGGCCTAGCCTATGAGGAAATCTACTTTCAGACAGAAGACGGGTTGAACCTCAATGGCTGGTGGATTCCCGGGACCGGGTCGCCCCTCACGATCCTCTGGTTCCACGGTAACGGCGGCAATATCAGTCACCGGCTGGACAATATTAAGCTTCGCCATGACCTGCTGGGAACGAATATTTTCATCTTCGACTACCGCGAATATGGCCGGAGCGAAGGCCGGGCGACAGAGGAGGGAACCTATCAAGATGGTGATGCGGCGATCCGGTATCTGCGTGGCCTGGGGGATGTAGACCCGACCAAGATCGTCTTCCTTGGTGAATCGCTCGGGAGCGCCGTGGCGGTCGAGATGGCGACCCGACACGGCTGCGCCGCCCTGATCCTGGAGTCGCCTTTCCTGTCCATCGCCGAGATGGCGAAGGTGAGCTTCCCATTCCTCCCGATCGGTTCGTTCCTTCAAACCAAGTACGACACCCTCTCGAAGATCGCGCAGGTCAGGGCCCCTCTTCTGATCGTCCATGGTGAGAACGATGAGATCGTTCCGTTCCAGCATGGCCAACGCCTCTTCGAAGCCGCGAAAGAGTCAAAAGAGTTCTACCGCATCAAGGGCGCCCACCATAACGATCTCTACCTGGTAGGCAGTACGACCTACCTGGAGACCCTTAACCGTTTCCTCAGTAAGGTGATCGGAGGCAAGCCCTCATAGTCATCTGCCCTCCATTGCCGGCCTCAGTTGTGGCGCCAGCGGAAGGCGCACTATGAAACTGCTCCCGCGGCCTTTGCCCTCCGAGGTAGCCCAGATCCTGCCGTCGTGTAGCTCGACGAGTTGCTTCGTGAGCGCAAGGCCAAGGCCGGCCCCATGGTACTTCCTGGCGAGGGCAGGATTGAGTTGGGTGAAGCGCTCAAAGAGCTTGGGGATTTCCTCCGCCGTGATCCCGATCCCGGTGTCCGCCACCGAAACCTCTACGAAGTCGGGAGATTGCGGGGGGTTGGGGGTTGGGGGTTGGGGGTTGGCGTCTACACTCGGCACTTGGCACTCGGAACTTAGTACGGCCCTCGCGGTGACGGTGATTCGGCCGCCTTCGGGGGTGAACTTAATGGCATTGGAGAGGAGGTTGTAGACGATCTGTTTGAATCGGATGGGGTCGGCAGTGAGGATGATCGGCGCGGTTTCTACGTGCAGTGTGAGGGTCAGGCGCTTTTGGTCGGCCATCGGCTGGACATCGGCAAGGTCGGCCGCGAGCGTCTCTCGAACGGCGAAGGGCTCCGGGCGCAGATCGAGCTTACCAGCCTCGATTTTGGCGAGGTCGAGCAAGTCGTTGATCAGGGCAAGCAGGTGTTTGCCGCTTGCGTAGATGTGGTCAAGATAGCGGGATTGCATCTCGTTAAGCGGCCCGAAGGTCGGGTCTCGCAGAACCTGCGAGAAGCCGAGAATCCCGTTCAGCGGGGTCCGAAACTCGTGAGACATGTGGGTGAGAAACTCCGACTTGTGACGCGAGGCCGCCTCGAGCCGCGCATTGACCGTACGCAGCTCTCGCGTCCGGTCCTCGACGGTGACTTCGAGTTCCATGGCGTAGCGTCGCTGCGCCTCCTCGCTCTGCTTCAGCGCGGCGATATCCTGTTTGGTCGTGCGAACGATCACCGCCCCCAGCCACATCGCGAACGCGATCACCAGCGCGATGAAACCGACTGTCTTGATCTGTCCAATCCGCAACGCGACGATACGCGCCTGCAGCGCCCCCTCCAGATCGACCATCGCTTTGTCGAGCAGCGCGAACTGCCCGTCAATCGCCTGGGTGAATACTGAGAAGTAATCGGCCGGCGAATAGCTCAGCCTCGCAGCTTCCACCACCTGGGTTCTGGCAAGATGTATCGCTTTCTGCGCGAGCCACATGCTTGCCTGTGCGATGTTACCAAGATCGGTCTTCATCTGGGGATTCAGTGCCACTGCCTTGCCTAACTCGCGCTCCATGTACTCGTGTTGCCTCTCGACGTTGCTGATGAGACCGATCAACGCGGTGCGGTCCGCCAGGGTAATGCGCTTCTCTGCCAGGAGCAGCATGCCGCGCGCTCGCGCCTGGCCGAGGAATTCGGTCAGGTTCGGCATATGGACCAACAGCGCCATGGTCAGGTGATAGTCATTGCCGGTCGGGTCGTACGATAGGCCGAAGTAATCCATCATGAGATCGAGCAGCTTCAGGCTTTCGCCGATGAGGGCCGTGTGCTTAGCAACACTCTCCTGACCGGTGATCAAGCGCGAGGATACGCCGTTCGCAAGCTCCCTCCAGGCATCGAGCGCCCCGCGCCAAGTGGCGGTAAGCACGGGATCATGGATGTCGGACGTGACAAGCGCATTAAACGCCTCGACCGCCTTGTCGGCTTCAGTTTGCTTGGCGGCGCGTTGCGCTTCCATCGTCGTGTTCCCGCCCAGGACGCCGGAGGAAAGCCCGCGGTGTTGCTGGATCAACTGCACCACCCTCAGCAGTGCTTTCGACGGCGCGATCCCGGCATGCTTTCGACTCGCCGATTGCAGAGCTCTGCTGCTTTGCAGCAGGTAGATGGTCAGCGGCGCCGCCACCAGGGCAAGGCCCACCAGCCCGAACCCGAGCGTCAACCTGGTTCGTATTGTCATGCGCTTATTGAACCACAGCGGCCATATTGCATAGCGTCAATTCTACGTCGTTGGGGTCATCTTGGACCAGGCGGGAATGCCGACAGCGATGAAAGTAACACACAAGTCTTTGTCGGGTCTATCCTTCCTACGTCTTTTCTCTCCTGACGTACCAGGTCGGCTTCTACGACCAGAACCCGCAGGCGCGTCTGCCATCCGCCATTCCCTTAAAAGTCCCCCCATCCTCTCCTTCCCCCCCGGATCAAGTCCGGGGCAGGCTCTCGTGGGGGGAGGGGGGGGAGGGACACCTTTTGTGGTGTGGACTCCTCCCCCCTCCGAGGGGGAGGGGACCGGTGGGAGGAACTTTTGGGGCAACGACGTCCGTTGTGGCGACTGACGACGCTATGCACAGGAGGCCAAGACGATGCCTGCGCTATGTGACTGTCACCCGTAAGTAGAGGTCGCCATGTGCTCCATCCTGCATTTCACGCCCTTTGCCTTTTAGCCGTAGCCTCGTTCCGGATCGGATGCCTGGAGGGATGGCCACCATCAGCTCCTCGAGTTGGTCGTCCCGCATGAAGGTGACCCGCTTCCGCGCGCCGGATGCGGCCTCCTGAGCGGTAATGGT
Organism: Candidatus Methylomirabilis sp.; assembly: GCF_028716865.1. Classification (NCBI taxonomy): domain Bacteria; phylum Methylomirabilota (SeqCode); class Methylomirabilia (SeqCode); order Methylomirabilales (SeqCode); family Methylomirabilaceae (SeqCode); genus Methylomirabilis (SeqCode); species Methylomirabilis sp. (SeqCode). The sequence continues at coordinate 54,568 of NZ_JAQUOY010000006.1, forward strand.
AAGCTGATACCGAAGATTTGGGCTATCCTCGGCAGAATCCTGATCTCCGGATATCAGCCGTTTCACCAGGTCAAAGCCGGCCTTAAGGCCGCGGCCGATTGCTGACCACCCGCTCTGTGATTGGCTCTCGCCCAGCGCCTCCTGGTCCCGAGTCTGATTGACCGCTGACCGGTCTCCTCGGCGATCAACCGCCATACGCGAGGTGCGCCGCCTGAGTACCCCGATCGGCGCGCCGATAAAGACACCGCCGAAGACGAATCCGCGACTGCCGAAGAAGACCTGGCGAACGAAGGCGTCATCGAAGCGGATACCGGCCCTGGCGAATTCACGATTCATCTCAGCAAAGATCGATGACATGGCAGGATTGGAGAAGAGGTCCCGGAAGATCTCTTCCTGGGAGTATCGAAATCCACCGCCGGGGCCGCCCATCCCGGCCTGGGTCGTGCGGAAGGCGTCGTATTGCCGCCGCTTGCCCTGATCCATCAGGACGGCATACGCCTCGCTGATCGCCTTGAACCGTTCCTCGGCCTTGGGGTCTCCGGGATTTTTGTCGGGGTGGTGTTGGAGCGCGAGTCGCCGGTACGCCCTTCGCAGCTCCTCCTCCGTAGCCTGTTCCGAGACGCCGAGAGTAGCGTAATAGTCTTTTCCATTATCGTGCATGCGGGCCATGCCTGTTACTCCGGCTTCGGGTACAGCGCGAGATAATCCTTGATGGCGTCGTGGGCGCTGCGGAACGCCAGGTCCTCCCACGGGATCCGGATCAGAGGGAAGATCTGCGCATCGAGCGCTTCGTCCTTCGCGGCAAGCTCGCCACCAACCACACGCGCCGCGTAGGCGACGATCACGACCCCTGAGTCCTCATAGGAGTAGACATTCAGGAGCCGATCGATCTCCACATCCAGGTTGACCTCTTCTCGAGTCTCGCGAATGGCCGCCGCCTCGACCCGCTCGCCCTTATCGACGAAGCCGCCAGGAAAGACCCATTTGCCGTACGCCGGGGAGATCGCTCGCCGGACCAGTACGATCCCACCGTCAAGCGTAAACAGGGTGCCTGCCGCCACCTTTGGGTCGGGATACTGGATGAATGAGCAGCTCTGACAGGCCGGCAGTTCCGGCCCGTCCGGTTTGATCCGCCTGGGCGTGAGCCCCATTCCGCATCGCGGGCAATATCGGAACGAGCCATCCGATCTGTGTAGATGGCCGTGAGGGTGTGTGCCTCCGCCGGTCACCTCGCGTTCCGATGGAGTTGCGCAGAGCGGACTGTCGCCTTCGGACTCAGCGATCCGCTCCAGGATCACCTCACCGATCTTCGGATGGACACCCAGCGGCTGGGTGATCCGGCAGGCGACCCCAGGGTGCCGACTGGCCGCCTGCTTGACCAGGGCGGGAATGCCGGTCGTAACGTGATGCCCTGGCCCAAGGAAGTAGGGGTGTACGATCACCTCCTCTGCCCCGTCGGCGACACAGGCATCAAACCCCTGCTGAATGGTCGGCTCCGCCAGCTCCATGTGAGCGTAGTGAACGATGTTCAGGCCGAAGCGCTCCCGCATCACCCCCGCGACCTCGCGGAGAAGCTCGTGTGATCCAGCGCGGCGACTGCCGTGATCGACAATGAGAAGGGCTTGCTTCATTTCATTAAATTATACTACGCAGAGTGCCAGGTGACAATCATGGCCGCAAAGCAGAGATGTTCCAACGCCAAAGTTTGACATGCCTCCGGTAAATTCCTTAGAATAACCCCTGTCCGGCAAACCCCCGTTCATGCTTCGACAAGCTCAGCACGAACGGGAAAAGGTGAATGCCCAATATCCATACCGTTCGCCCTGAGCCTGTCGAAGGGCATATGAGAGTTTACAGGACAGGCTCAATAGTGCTGATGAAATGAAGATTCTTCGTCTGGAAGTGCCGCAGTGGGAACAATTTGACGGCTTGGTCCATGGCTTTCTTGGCCGCGTCAGCGGCAAGGACCGGCCGTCCAACGCCGCCTTTCGCCTTTCATGCGATGATGGAGACGATCCTCAAGCTGTCAAACAGAACTGGTGCGAGCTTAAGCTGGCGCTTAGCTTGCCGCGAATTTCGATCATCACGGCCAGGCAGGTCCACGGCAACACGATCCTGCCGGTCTCCAGTGAGACCGGTAAACTGGCCGGGATCGGGGATGGACTGATGACCGATGCGCCCAACCTCTGTGTGGGGGTGATGTCGGCTGACTGTGTCCCGATCCTGCTCGTAGAGCCCACGCGAAAGATCGCTGCTGCGGTCCACGCCGGCTGGCGGGGGACGGCTGCGGGCATCGCCCCACGGGCGGTCGCGTCGATGGAAGAGGCCTATGGGATCGACCCCGCCGCGCTTCATGTGGCGATGGGACCGTCGATCGGCTCCTGCTGCTACGAGGTAGGACCGGAGGTCGCGGCGCAGATCGCGGCGAACTGGAGGGAGGAACTCAAGGGCGCCTGGAAGCCCGAGGGGGTCAAGGGTCGCCTTGATCTGAGGGCGCTCAACGAGGCCCAGCTTCTCGGCGCAGGCATTCCTCGATCGCAGATCAGCAAGATCGGTCCCTGTACGGCCTGCCACATTGGGGATTTCTACTCATATCGGAAAGAGGGGAAGAGCGGCCACCAGTTAAGCTTCATCGGCTGGCGAGGGTAGTCCGCAATGAGATTTCACACGGAGTACCTGACCTTCAATATCAAGACGCAGCGCGACTACGTCAACATCACCGGGGAGGTCGAAGCGGCGCTGAAAAAGAGTGCGATCCGGGAGGGGATGATTCTGGTCTCGGCGATGCACATCACCGCCTCTATCTATATCAACGATGCCGAGAATGGGTTGATCCAGGATATCGACGAGTGGCTCGAACGACTGGCCCCCTACCGGGAAGACTACCGGCACCATCAGACGGGTGAGACGAACGGTGACGCGCACCTGAAGAATCTTCTGCTGCACCACCAGGTCATCGTCCCAGTGACCGACGGCCGGTTGGATCTCGGCCCCTGGCAGCAGATCTACTACGCAGAGTTCGACGGGCAGCGCAAGAAGCGGGCAATCATCAAGGTGATGGGCGAATAGGAAAACCGAAGGTCAGCCCCATCCCTGTTCCCTTTCCTGCTGTCTACACAGACACGTCCCTGGCCGGTCGAGAATCTCTGCTCAGGCGCGCGGGACCGGGCTCCTGGCCATTTGGTAACTGAGCCGCCCCAGCAGGCTCACGGCGCAGAGCGTCAAGAAAGGTGTCCTGTTTAGATCCCTTGCAGTCGACGCCAAAAGACGCTGCTCCTCGAAGACATTGATGGATGTCACTTCGATAGAGCGGACCGGAACCCTCGGATCGTAAGGTCGTCGAAAGCGGTGACAGAATCAGCCTTCGTCCACAGGCCGACCTCACCTTCCTCCAAACGCGGATCTGTGCGTACCAAAGAACGCATATCTTCATAGTTGATGAGGAGCTGGTCGTCGAGCCATCCTTGAATCTGATCACCGACGGCTACTATCCTTATGGTGTGCCACCTCCGAAGGGCGAGAGGCTGCACATTCGCCGTGACGAGCATGTGCGGCTTGTTGCCATCGTAGTAGTACAGCCGGACGTTGTTCTCACGGGCGTGTGCGCGGACCACGTAGTACTTCCCTTCTGCAAAGCGAAAGACGATGCCGCCTGATGCGTCTTCGCTGCCGGACAGTGGCTTGAACTTCACCGAGATGTCGATAGCTGCTCTGTAAAAAGCGCCGGCGGGCGTGATGATGACGTTGAAGACATTGCGGTCAGCGCGCTGGATCAGCACCCGCTTGCCGCTGGGGGCGTCGGGCATCTCTTCAACTGCCCATTGACCATCGAAGACCCTCCACTTTCCCAGATCCTCCGTCTCGAAATTAAAACTGGTAACGGGTGTACCCTCGGGGACAGTGAGCTCGGCGGCATCCGCCATCCGTTCGCCGCCGGGGCGCACTTGTATTTGTATTAAGTCGGTCACCAACAACAGCCCGAACCCTCCGAGCCCACCCAGGATGAGCCCGCACACGTGCCGGCGTAATGACGTCATCGGATTCATGATTCACCTCCTTGCAACGTCTCCAGCCTGCGCCAGATCCTCACCCGGCTGCTGCCACACTCGGGTGGGAGTGTATAGATCAGCACCAGCTATTTGTATCTCGTTGCTTGCATCGTGGCGTCGAAAGAACAACGATACAATATCGGTTACCTTGACCCTATCCCTTCGTGTTAATGAGCGTCAAGGGGAAAACTCGGAAAGGAAGGCGCGTACCAGGTGGGGAGCAGGCACCGAGAAAGAGAAGTAACAAGATGTGGCGGCTATTCAGAAGCGCTCTGAGGGGTCGAGGTCCCGGAAATGCCGCTCGACGTGAGCGAGATCTTCTTCGGTGTCCACCCCTATGGTGTCGTATGGGGTCTCGATGACAGAGATCGGTATGCCATGCTCCAGGAAACGGAGTTGTTCAAGCTTCTCGGCCTGTTCCAGCCTCGACGGTGGAAGCTGATGAAAGCGATCGAGCGCCGATCGCGTATAGGCATAGAGACCGAGGTGCTTGAAGTAGCGAGTCTCAGGCACCTGGTCCCGGTTGTAGGGGATGGCACAGCGGGAGAAGTAGAGCGCCTTGCCGGTCATATCCGTGACCACCTTTACGCAGTTGGGATTGTGAGCCTCTTCAGCGCCGATGGGGGTCTTCAGCGTGGTGATGTGCATAGAGGCATCCTGCAACAGCGGCTGCACGAGGGCTTCCAGGTGCGCCGGCCTGATCATCGGCTCATCACCCTGGATATTGACGTAGATATCGGCCGGCAACACCTGCATCACTTCGTGGATTCTGTCGGTCCCGGACGCATGGCGACTCGAGGTCATCAGGACCTTCATCTGGTTCTCGACGCAGTACTCATACACCTCCTTTGCGTCGGTCGCCACCACCAGGTCATCCAGCAACCCGCATCGGCTCGCGCAGGCAAAGACATGGTGCAGCATCGGCCGGCCGCAGATCGGTCGCAGGACCTTGCCGGGCAGTCTCGTCGAAGCCAGCCGCGCCGGGATGACGCCGAGAATCGTCCTCTTTGCCTGATGCTGCATCGTGTTGCGGTTGCCGCCCGCTACGGTTTTTTCTCCGACATCTGGATGACCTCGTGCATCTCGAAGACGTTCCGGCCCGCGAACATCTCCTTGGGCGCCGGGTTGGCATGGGCCTGCTTGAACGACTCGCTCTGAGTCCAGGCCTCGAACGCCTCCTTGCTCTCCCAATAGGTCATGACAACGTAGTAATCGCCCATGAGAGGCCGAAGGATCTCGTTTCGAATAAATCCCGGCATCTGATCAACCGCGCCAAGACGCCGCTCGAATCGCTTCTCAAACTCCTGCTCGTATCCCTTCGCGATTGGTACCCTGTTGGCTACGACAATCATTGCGCCCTCCCTTTCACGATAATTCACCATCGTTGGAGCCTGTCCTGCAAACTACCTATTGTGGTTCGACAGGCTCACCACGAATGGGAAATCCTTAATCATTTCAATGCGCATACCGTTCGCCCTGAGCCTGTCGAAGGGTGAGCGGAGGTTGCACAACAGGATTATTGGGTCAAATTATCAGCATCATAACTTGCTGCGGATGGGTCGTCAACGCGCCCCTTCAAGAGGGGAATGCCGAACGGCTTCCCCCGTCATAAAGCGGTCGAGTTCAGCGATGAGGCATTGCTTCTCATCGGGTCGCAAGAAGCTCACCTCAAAAGCGTTCTTTGTAAGCGTATAGATATCATGCCTGGTAAGTCCGAGAGCCTTTTGTGAAGCCAGGAGATTCTCGGTAATATAGCCGCCGAAGTAGGCGGGATCGTCGGAATTGACGGTCACGCACAGCCCGAGATCGAGCAGCTTCTTGAGATTATGATCCTCCAGCGACTTGAAGACACAGAGTTTCACGTTTGAGAGGGGACAGACGGTGAGAGGAATTCTTTCCCGGACCAGTCGTTGGACCAGCGCCGGGTCCTCGATGCACCGAACGCCGTGGTCTATCCGCGACACATTGAGCAGGTTGAGCGCCTGCCAAATATAGTTCGGAGGCCCTTCCTCCCCTGCGTGGGCGACCGTCAGGTACCCTTCCGCTCGTGCCCGTTCAAACACCTTCACGAACTTTTCGGGGGGGTGATTCAGCTCTGACGAGTCTAATCCAACCGCCACAATCCAGTCTTTGAATCGGAGGGACGCCTCGAGCGTCTGCATCGCCGCATCCGCGCTCAGGTGGCGGAGAAAGCACATAATCAGCCTTGATGAGATTCCGAATCTCGGAACGGCCTCTTCGAGGGCGCGACGGATGCCGTTAATCACCGTGTCAAATGGGACGCCTCGATCGGTGTGGGCCTGAGGATCGAAGAAGATTTCTGCGTGTCGGACATGCTGCTGTGCGGCACGCTCAAGGTAGGCCCAGGTCAAATCAAAGAAATCCTGCTCATGAAGAAGCACCTGGACCCCTTCGTAATAGATATCCAGGAACGACTGGAGGTCGTGAAAGTGATATGCCTGACGAAGCTCCTCGACTGTGGCGTATCGAAGGGTCAGGCGATTGCGCCTGGCCAACGCGCAGAGCAGCTCGGGTTCCAATGTGCCCTCAATATGCACATGCAACTCTGCTTTTGGCAGATCGCGAATAAACTGGTCCAGGTTGTAGGGGGTATTCATCTTGTTTTCTCTTTGCTCAATGAGCGTTCCTGATCGAGAGCATACACCACCTATCTCCTGCGTCCAAATCCCCCCCTCGCTCCCCTTTACGAAAAGGGGGGTTGGGGGGATTTTTTGGGACTGAATGAACTCTTGCCCGTTTCTAAGCTGTGGACGTATAATTCGCCAAGTCCATCATGTTCCCAATGACCTCATGACGGAGCAGGGGGAGGTTTTGATGCCGACGATCGTTGCTGCTGCTGAGCTTGCGCGAATGGTCACCGATGCCCACGAGCGGACCATCGCGCTTGTACACGATCTGGCGGATACCCAACTGGTTGTTCCCCAAACGGAGATCGTCAATCCGTTCCTCTGGGAGTTGGGACATGCGGCCTTTTTTTATGATGTCTTTCTCCTGCGCACCCTCGGCTCCAGCACGTTCCTTCTGGAAGGGGCAGAGAGTTTCTACGACTCGTTCAAGGTAGACCACTGTGACCGCTGGGGTCTGCCCCTGCCTTCAAGGAAGAACACCCTTGAGTATAAGAACAGGGTGCTGGAGTCGGCCCTGAAGCATCTGGATTCCGGCCAGCCCGGCGCTGAAGCGACCTACCTGTATCTGCTCTCCGTATCGCATGAAGATATGCACGGGGAGGCGTTCACCTACATGAGGCAGACCCTGGAATACCCCGCTCCGGAACTCGGCATCACCGAGGATGGATCGAGCGCACGCGAGATTGGTGGCGGTCCCTGGCTCGGAGACGTCGAAATCCCGGGAGGGATGTTTCAGCTTGGCGCTACAGCCGATTCGCCCTTTGTGTTTGACAACGAGAAATGGGCGCATCCGGTACACATCGCCCCATTCAGGATCGCCAGGGCGCCTGTGACCAACAGCGAATTCGCTGAGTTCGTGAGCGATCGGGGCTACTTGCGGCGCGAGCCGTGGAGTCCTCAAGGGTGGGTCTGGCGCACCAAGACGGGCGCGCAACAGCCGGTCTATTGGCACCGTGGACAGAACGGCTGGCTGCGCAGGCATTTCGACCGGCTTGTTCCGCTTGAAGCGCATGCCCCCATCCTCCACGTGAACTGGTACGAGGCGGAGGCGTACTGCCGGTGGGCGGGCAGACGGCTTCCCACCGAAGCGGAGTGGGAGATGGCGGCCAGCGCGGAGCCCACCCCCGACGGAAAGAGCATCACAGGGCGCAAGCGGCGGTACCCCTGGGGAGATGAGCCGCCTACACCCGAACGCGCCAACCTGGATTCACGGTTGTTGGGGTGTGTCGATGTGGGAGCGTATGCGGCCGGAGATAGCGCCTTGGGCTGCCGCCAGATGATCGGCAATACCTGGGAGTGGACCGCGTCCCCCTTCTTTCCATTTCCCGGATTTATCGTCGATTCGCCGTATCGAGAATACTCGGCGCCTTGGTTCGGCTATCGCAAGGTCTTGAAAGGGGGAGCGTGGGCCACCCGATCTCGCCTGGTTCGCAATACGTTTCGTAACTTTTTCCTACCGGACCGACGTGACGTCTTTGCAGGGTTTCGCACCTGCGCCCTATGATGGACCTCAGCCTGACCCCGGACCACGAGGCCGTCCGCAACGCGACACGTGAATTCTGCCGCCGCGAGATCCTGCCGCATCTGCGCGACTGGGAACGAGCCGAGCAGATCCCGGCCGACATCGTGCCCAAGATGGCGGCCCAGGGCCTGCTGGGTCTGTGCATTCCTCGCCGCTATGGCGGTTTGGGCCTGGATTACGTGAGCCTCGGGATCGTCTGCGAAGAGCTGGAGCGCGCCGATACCGCGTTTCGAGTCCTGATCGCGGTGCATCTTGCTCTCAACTCGCTGACCTTGCTGCAATGGGGAAGTGAAGAGCAGAAACAGCGGTACCTCGTCCCGCAGGCCTGCGGCCAAAAGCTGGCGGCCTTTGCCCTGACCGAACCGGACGCTGGAAGCGATGTCGCGGGTATCCGCGCAACCGCCCGACGCGACGGTGAACGCTACATCCTCAACGGCGAGAAGACCTGGATCAGCCTGGCCGACGTCGCCGACCATTTTCTGATCTTTGCGTACACCGACCGTTCAGCCGGAGCGCGCGGCGTCTCGGCGTTCATCGTCGAGCGCGGCTTTGACGGCGTGAGCAGTTCCAGCATCCATCACAAGTTGGGCGGGCGTATCGGCAACACCGGCAGCATCGCGTTGCAGGACGCGCGCGTGCCCGCCGACAACCGCATCGGCGACGAAGGCGAAGGGCTCAAGATCGCCCTGAGCGCGCTGGACAACGGCCGCTACGCGGTCGCCGCCGGCGCGGTCGGTCTGATAGAGGCCTGTCTTGATGCCAGCCTCTCGTACGCCGAGCAGCGACAGAGCTTCGGACAACCTATCGGGAAGCACCAACTCGTTCAGCAAAAGATCGCCCGCATGGTTGCCGGACGCGATATTGGACGACTGTTGTACCATCAGGTCGGCTGGCTGAAGAATCAGGGGACGCGCTGTACGCGAGAGGTCAGCTTGGCCAAGTGGATCAACTGCGACAACGCCTTTCGAGCCGCCGACGACGCGGTCCAGATCCATGGAGCGTATGGTTATAGTGACGAGTTCCCGGTCGAACGCTACTTCCGCAACGCCCGCGGATCACTGATCTATGAGGGCACGCAGGAGATCCACCAGTTGATTCAGGCGGAGTATGCATTAAGCTACCGCACCGACAAGCCGCTCTCGCGGCCGCTCCCCCCGTATCCATTTGAGGCCGACGCCTGATGGCCGGCGCACTGGACGGTGTGCGGGTCCTGGACCTGTCGAGGCATCTGGCGGGACCCTACTGCGCGATGATGCTGGGCGACCTGGGCGCTGAGGTCATCAAGATCGAACGCCCGGGCGTCGGCGATGAGTCGCGCCACTGGGGGCCGCCGTTTTTTGGCGGGGAGTCGGCCTATTACCTGTGCTGCAATCGCAACAAGCAAAGCCTCACGCTCAACCTCAAACACGAACGCGGCCTCGCCCTTGCCCGTGAACTTGCGCGAGGCAGCGATGTGGTCATCGAGAACTTTCGTGTCGGCGTCCTGGACAAACTCGGTTTGGGCTACGGCGATCTGAAGGCCATCAACCCGCGCCTCGTGTACTGCTCTATCAGCGGTTTCGGGCATACCGGCCCCGACCGCGACTTAGGGAGCTACGACTTTTTGATCCAAGGTCGCAGCGGCCTGATGTCGATCACCGGCGAGCCGGACGGCCCGCCCATGAAGGTCGGGGTGGCCATTGCAGACGTGGCCGCCGGCCTGTTCGCGAGCAACGCTGTCCTCGCGGCGTTGTTGGCCCGGGAGCGAACAGGCGTTGGGCAGCATCTTGACATCGCGCTGTACGATTCGCAGGTCGCGGTGCTGGCAAACATTGCCAGCAACTACCTCTGTGCTGGCGAGATACCCGGGCGTTGGGGCAACGCGCACAAGAGCATCGTCCCGTACCAGACCTTTCAGGCGGCCGATGATTACTTGATCCTGGCCGTCGGCAACGATGCGCAGTGGCGGCAGTTCTGCGAAGCGGCAGGCATGACCGCATGGGCACAGGACCCGCGCTTTGCGGCCAATCCGGACCGAGTCGCACATCGAGACGTGTTAGTCCCGCTGCTCCAGGATTTGCTTCGCCGCAAGACGGTTGCCGAGTGGCTGCAACTGTGCGCCGAGGCCGATGTGCCGGCGGGACCGATTAACGCGATCGATAAGGTCTTCGCGGATCCGCAGGTGGATGCGCGAGGGATGCTCGTCCAGATGCCGCACCCAACGATAGGGACCGTGCGGCTGGCCGGCACGCCGCTCAACCTCTCCGCAACCCCAGCCGAGATGCGCCTACCGCCCCCCTTGCTTGGAGAGCACACCGACGCGATCCTCACCCGCCTACTCGGGCTGGATGGCCGTGCCATTGCAGAGTTACACCGGGATGGGGTTGTGTGAGGTCTCGTCTTTAATCCCCCTCAGGGATTTCCTGCCTACGATTCAGGGATTTACCCGATAGCTCCCGTCATGTGCTGCAGCCTATCCTACGACAGATCATCGGATGGCTGACCTGTCTGGCGTTGCTCAGCCATATCCCGATTTGGGTCTGTTTTCAGCCCTGCCTGATCCCAAGCCCAGGACTTGAAGCGACATATAGCTTCCGCCAACCAAGGCAGCGCTGAAGAGGCTCGATCCTTGGAAGAGGTCTACAGCGGCTTACCCCCCGTCAACTTCTCATGGGAGATTCTGGCGCGCGGCTCACGCGGCATGGGCGTCCTTCGAGTCAAGGGGATCTATTGGAACGATTGGGGCAACCCGGAGCAGGTTCGGCATGACATCGCCCGGTTCGGTTCCTAACAACCGTGACGAGATGTGATTGAGTGGACGCGGCCCTCTTTAGTCGCTTGTTAAAAGTAATCTTTGATGGTAATTTAGACTTCGGCTCGCAGAGATTGGATAGTGGAGGGCCCCTCATATCCAAGATCTAAGAGCTAAGATCGCATTGACTGACAATGCTGGCTGTGGACGAGAAGAGCGGAAAACCTAAACGCGTTTCCTTCCAGGGAGGGTCCAATGATTACGCTCAAGAAGATTCTTGTATCGACAGACTTTAGCGAGACCTCGAAAGGGGCGGTCATGTATGCTCGGGCGCTCGCCTCCGCATACCACGGCTCGGTGCATGCCTTGCACGTGTTGCCGGATCCCTCGATTCAGCCATGGGCGTTCTCGGTCGAGACCGAGGTCATGGGGCTGTCATTCGAAGAGCGGGCGAAGCGATGGGAGGAGAGGTCACGCGAGCAACTGAAGAACCTGTTCTCGGAAACGGAGCTGAAGGAACTCAATGTGCAACTGGTGACGGTGGTGGGCCACCCGGTCCAGCAGATTCTTCAGTACGCCAAAGACAACGCGATCGATCTCATCGTGATGGGCACGCATGGTCGAAGCACCCCTGGGCCCAACATCGGTCAGACGTTTCCCTGGGACTCACCGATGGGCAGTGTCGCCGAGCGCGTAGTTCGCCAAGCCCCATGTCCCGTTCTTACCGTTCGACAGTCAGAGCACGAGTTCGTTACACCCTAGATGTCTTCTGCAACGCGTAAGCACCCGGCGCCTGGCCTCTAGCCCGGCGCCGGGTAACGCGCGGCGCCGCGGCCATCCGTACAACCTGTCTTTTCGCCTTCTACGTACACATCGGATCAGCCCACGACTCTGACGAACCCACTCTCCCTCAATAGCATTTCTCTCAAGCCATCCACCCTCATTACGGTCATCGTATCGCTTTCCTTGGCGCACCATTGTGCCCATCTGTATCCTTCTCGCCGTTATCCTGTGGTTCGGGTTGACGTTCTACGCGGCTTCGCAGTGGCGACGCTCGGAGGCCACTGCGGCTAACCCCCAAAATCCCCCCCAACCCCCCTTTCAGAAAGGAGGGCGAAGGGGGAGTTGGACCGGTACGACCAGTCCAACAGCTCGACAGGGTGCATGACCCGGATCTGAAGCCCTCGCTCCCTGATGCCCTTCTCGATCTGGAGTGAGCAGCCGGGATTGCCGCTAACCACCACGTCGGCCCCTGTCTCCCTGATCCGCTCGATCTTTCGATCCAGTAACTGCAAGGCCACGTTGGGATGAAGGAGATTGTAGATCCCGGCGCTCCCACAGCAGAAGTCGGATTCTTTCAGCTCGACGAACCGGAGACCGGGGATCGCCTTCAGTAGTCGCCTCGGCTCCTGCCGGACCTTCTGGCCATGCGCCAGGTGACAGGCGTCGTGATAGGTGGCGGTCAGATTTAGCGGATGGAGCGTACCGCATAACGGGACCCCGGCCAGAAGCTCTGAGACATCCCGCACCTTCTTGCTGAAGGCTTCAGCTTTCCCGGCATAGGCCGGATCGGTCCGGAACAGCTCCCAATACTCCTTCATGACCGAACCGCACCCGGCCGCGTTGACTGCAATGAGATCCACGCCTGCCTGCTCAAAGACGTCGATGGTGTGCCTTGCCAGCAGTTTGCCTCGTTCCCGGTCGCCTTCGTGGACACAGAGCGAGCCGCAGCACCCTTGGTCCTTCGGCACAATCACCTCATACCCGTTCTCGCTCAAGACCCGGACCGTGGCGGCGTTGACCTGCGGAAAGAAAAACCGCTGCACACACCCTAAAAGGAGCCCAACCCGCCCATGCTGCTGACCTTGAGCTGGTGTGACCTCAGCGAGCGCGTACAGGCGAGGGTCTGCGAACTCCGGGAGAAGGGCCTCCATCGTGCCCAGGCGGCCGAAGAGGCTTAAGAGCCCTGAAGCCCGGATGAGCCGTTGCAGGCCAGACCGCTGATACACCCGCAGGAGGCTGGTGAGCGTCCGCAGGCGACCGAGGTCGGTAAAGGTGTACAGGAGGAGGTGGCGGAATCGCCGCTCGGTAGCGGGATACTGATAGCGCCGCCCGATCTGGCCTCTGGCCGTCTCCATCAGAGAGGCGAACTTCACACCTGAAGGGCAGGCCGTCTCGCAGGCCCGGCAGAGGAGGCAGAGGTCCATGTGTTTGACGAAGCTGTCAGAGGCGCCGATCTTCCCTTCTGAAGCGGTCCGAATGAGGTAGAGCCGTCCGCGCGGGCTATCCATCTCGTTACCGAGGACGAGGTAGGTGGGACAGGTAGGCAGGCAGAACCCGCAGTGGATGCAGTCGAGATAGAGTTCCGGGTCAGGCGGGTCGAACTGGTCGAAGGCGCCTGCGTCGATCGTGTCTGTGGGCTGGCTCACCATCCGTCACTAACGTTTCCCCGTTCACCCTCAGCGCGAGGTCGCCTCCCCCATAGCGAACAGCCCATCCCCCAGCGCCAGCTACAGCTCTCACGCACCGACAGCAAGCGCCTCCGAGAGCGAGACGAGGCGTATCCGCAGGGTACCGACTCACCTATTGACAAGAAACTCGAAGAGGATTATATCTCAGGTATTCCTTCATATGCTACGCATAAGAGGCACGCTATAGAGTTATCGGGGGCGATCTTCCTAATGTCAGTGATCAGTGAGTAGATGGCATCATGACCCGTTTGACACAAGGAGGTACCATACCATGATACCAAAGTATCAGAAAGTACTGGTAACAACAGATCTTTCACCCCTCGGAAACACCGCGGTCCCCCATGCCTATGCTGTCCTGGCAGGACGGGGCGGCACTGTCATCCTTTTGTGCGTGGTTGACGTGTCCGAGATGCCGGACCCGCTCTACGCCCAGCCCACGCCGGGGGAGACGCTCGCTGAGGAGCGGGCGGAGATCCGGGAAGATCTGTTCTCCTCGCTGGAAGCGCTTGTGCCTGAGGAGGTTCGCGCAGAGGGAAAGGTGAAAACGGAGGTGCGAGTGGTGGAGATCTCCGGATCAGTCCATGATGCGATCTGCGAGGAAGCTGCAACCAAGGAGGCGGACCTCATCGTGATGGCATCTCATGGCTATTCCGGAATGAAGCACCTGCTCCTGGGCTCAGTAGTAGAGCATGTGCTGCGGTCAGCCGATCGTCCCGTCCTCGTTGTTCGCGCTCGGGGATGAGGCCTCTCGCCGTTCGCCATGACAACTATCGGAGGGATCGAGGTGAACAGTGAATGTAAGGAAGCGTTAGGCGCACTACGCCAAGCAATCTGCATGGCGTGAGCATATCGTATTCCATGATGACTGCAAATCCAGCACGGCATTCCACGACAGAGAAGACGCGCTCCCTGAGCGCGTCTTCAAGCAACTCGTTAGCCGGAAAAGAGGAGACGAGCGCCCCAATCTAATAGTACCCTGGGTACTTACGAGGCGCGGGGCCAGACGGCTGAACCACTGCCGCTAGCTCAAGAGGTGCGGACTACGCAACAAAAGCTCCGACAGAGGCTTCGTAAAAACTAGGCGCACGAGCATCAGGACAAGGAGAAAACAACGACTCAGTGCCATCGAACGATGGCACTCTCGCCCTTGCGCTCGGCTACAGCACTCTTAGCCTATCGAGGGATTGGCTGGTTCGTGCGTGGCTTGAAAGTCTACTGCGAGCGGTAGGTTCTCACGAACTCGCCTGCCACATACTGAAACCGCATAGACCTCCCCCCACCATACAGGGAAGGTTCTCGCCGTTATGGCAGTTTTGATGGAAACGATCGATCCGCTCCTCAGTCCGTTGAGGAATTCCTGCTGCTGATATTACAAGTTCGCGTAATCCTGAGGCAGCATCTACCGGAACCACTACATAAACGAAATCACCATGGCGACCGTTACGAAGATCAACAGGCCACCAGCCGCAAGCCACAATAGTATTGTGTCGCCGCGATCCACTGAACTCCCCCCTTAGTTTAGTTGGTTAACGATTAACCCGGGCCGTTTAACACCATCCACTGCCAGATATGCTCCGGATTGTACCTCATGGAGGTCGATCTTGCAACTATCCATGGAGAGCTAACCTCGGAACGACCGTAGCAGCGAGATGAGCAACTGACCCGAGCAGTGAGGCGCTGCGCAATTCAGATACTAAACGGAAGCGCTACCACATTGCACGCAACATTCTTTCTTAAAGATCCCTAAGAAAGAGGCGTATTTCGTGATCCCCTCCCTTACCGCCCGGAATCTCTAATCAATGTGGATCGAAATACCGTAGACCTTTTGAACGCGACCGTTTAGAATCCACAAGCCAGCCTCGCGTAGGGCCGCCTTGTCGTTTAATTAAGAGCAGCTCGGCCCCTCGCATGTTCGACTAGGCAAGCTTCGTGGGATAATTTAAGGGACGTGGACCCCCTTGTCAAGACAAAAATGCGGATCCTGAAGCGAAACCGAACAAGGCGCTATCTTTGCTATAGCACTTTTTCGCTGTGAACCGTATACTACGGAGCTGAGATCAAGAGATGCTTTTGTCCGGAAGGTCTGTGTGAGTGAGATGAACCAAATTGTTGCTTCACCGATGGGAAGCCTAAGCAACCTCTCAGTAGTCTCCTTTGAGAGTCGCTTAGCCGGCGCCATGGCTGACCTGATCAGCCGCCAAGGCGGGACCCCGATCTCTGCGCCTGCCGTACGCGAGATCCCGCTCGCAAAAAACCCGGAGGCGTTAGAGTTCGCACGAGAGTTATTGGCCGGACGGATCGATCTGGTCGTGCTGCTGACCGGCGTGGGTATTCGTGCCCTGCTTGCCGCCATTGAAGGCACCTACCCGCGCGCGGAATTCCTTGCAGCGTTGAGCCGAATTCCGACCATTGTCCGCGGTCTAAAACCCCAGGCGGTGCTGCGCGAGTTGGGTGTCCCGATTACGCTGGCTGTCCCGGACCCGAACACCTGGCGCGAGATCCTGAGCGCGATCGACGACGCAGCGATCCCCCTACAAGGTCGGCGGGTGGCGGTACAGGAGTACGGGCGGAGCAACCCTGAGCTGGTTGCAGGACTCATGGCGCGAGGGGCCTCTGTGATGCAGGTCTCGGTCTACCGATGGGCATTGCCGGAGGACTGCGGCCCTCTGCGGCGCGCAATCAAGACCATCATCGAGCGGGAGGTCGATCTGGTCCTCTTTACCACCGCTGTGCAGGTGAATCACCTGCTACAGGTCGCAGCGGAGGAGGGCATGGAAGAGTCGCTGCGGGCAGGACTCCGGGACACAGTCGTCGCGTCGATCGGCCCTACCTGTAGCAGGGCCTTGCGCGAGCATGGCCTGGTTGTGGACCTGGAGCCGGAGCATCCGAAGATGGGGTACCTCGTTCTGACCGCCGCGCGCCATGCGCACGTGCTGCGACGGATCAAGCGAGCAAGAGCGATGCAGGGCGCACCTCGCCTGCCTGCGCCGTGCGAAGTGCGGCAGGCAGGCGAGGTGCGGGAAGACCGAGGCGTAGCATTGCTGCAGGAGAGTCCATTCCTGAAAGCCTGCCGCCTGGAGCCGACCCCCTATACGCCGATCTGGATCATGCGGCAGGCCGGGCGCTACATGCAGGAGTACCGGGAGATTCGGGGTAAGCTCTCGTTTCTGGAACTGTGTCGCCGGCCGGATCTAGCGGCCGAGGCGGCAGTCACAGCCGCTCTGCGACTGGGGGTGGATGCGGCGATCATCTTCGGGGACATCTTGGTGGTGGTGCAGCCTATGGGGGTCGGCCTGGAGTTCACGAAGGGCGATGGCCCGGTGATCCACAACCCGGTGCGATCCGGGGCTGACCTGAAGCGGCTGCAGCCGGTCGATGTGCAGGAATCGCTCTCGTTCGCCTTCGAAGCGGTGCGCCTCGCGCGGGCGGCCCTTCCGCCGACCATTCCTCTCATCGGATTCGCCGGGGCGCCGTTTACCCTGGCCTCGTACCTGATCGAGGGTCGCGGGTCACGTCAGTATCAACACACCAAGGCGCTTATGTACCGTGATCCTGGGGCCTGGCATGCCCTGATGGAGCGGCTGTCTGATGTAGTGTCCGGCTACCTGAACGGCCAGATCGCCGCCGGAGCCCAAGTGGTGCAATTGTTCGATAGCTGGGTGGGCTGCCTCAGCCCGGATGACTACTGCGAGTTTGTCTTGCCCCACACGAAGCGCGTAATCACAGCGCTCACGCCGGGCGTGCCGGTCATTCACTTCGGGACCGACACGGCCACGCTGCTCCCACTGATGCGGGATGCCGGCGGGAATGTGATCGGACTGGATTGGCGTGTAGACCTGGGTGAGGCCTGGTCGCGTCTTGGGCAGGGGGTCGGCGTGCAGGGCAACCTGGACCCGATGGTGCTCCTTGCCGAGCCTGATGAGATTCGCCGCCAGGCCGGCCGAATTCTTGAGCGCGCCGCAAAACGTCCGGGCCACATCTTCAACCTCGGTCATGGGGTGTTGCCGCAAACCCCCGTGGACCACCTGCGCGTGCTCATCGACTATGTTCACGAAGCGACGGCGAGATGACGTGGCTCCGCCGTTCGACGCCGTCCTCATGATCGCCTTTGGAGGCCCCACCAAGCCTGAAGAAATCCGCCCGTTTCTCAGCAATGTGCTTCGGGGCGTACCGGTGCCACCGGAACGTCTGGAAGCGGTCGCCCGACACTACGAACAGCTTGGCGGTCGGTCGCCGATCACTGAGCTGACCTTCCGGCAAGCGAAGAGCCTGGCAGCGCTGCTGGAGCGGGAGGGGCCGAGGCTTCCCGTCTACGTGGGGATGCGCTACTGGCACCCCATGACCAGCGAGACGGTCGAGCAGATGATCTGTGATAAGGTGAACCGCGCCGTCGGCCTCATCATGGCCGCACACGATTCCGGGGCAGCAAGTTGGGGGAAATCGGTGAAGGCGGTCACTGATGCGCTTGCAGCCGCAGGACCCAGGGCCCCGCACGTGGGCTTCGCCCAGCCCTGTTACAACCACCCGGATTTCATCGCGGCTGTGGCCGAACAGATTCGCCTGCAACTGCAAGCCATCCCGCCGGCTCTCCGTTGTAAAACACCGTTGCTCTTCACGGCCCACAGCATTCCATTCTCCATGGCCGCATCGTCGCCCTACGTTCAGCAATTACATGAATCGTGCCGGCTCGTGGCGGCAGCCTTGGGGCACCCGGACTGGTCACTCGCTTATCAAAGCCGCAGCGGCGATCCACGGCAGGAGTGGCTGACGCCTGACGTGCGCGATATCCTGCGGAGGCTCAAGGCCGAGGGGCGCCGATCGGTAGTGCTGGCCCCCATAGGATTTGTGTGCGATCACGTTGAGGTGCTGTTCGATCTGGACGTAGAAGCAAAGGCAGAGGCCGATGCGCTGGGGCTCGAACTCAAACGGGCCAGCACGGTGAACGATCATCCGCTCTACATCCGGGCGCTGGCAGACCTGGTGCGGCAGCGCGTGAACCAGGGTTAGAGGACCCTTTTCGAGGACGGATCACAGCCGCTTTGGACAGCAGGGGATGGCGATAGATCGGGGTGACGACCCGAAGCGTATCGTGGTGGTCGGGGGCGGCATCGCGGGTCTCGCCGCTGCGTACCGTCTGCACGAGAGGCGTCAAGGTGGGCTCCCTTGCCGGGCGCTGCTCTTGGAGGCGGGTCCGCGCCTTGGCGGCGTGATCGGCACGACGTATCGGGACGACTTCATCCTCGAAGCGGGGCCGGATACCTTATTCACCGACAAGCCGTGGGCAGTGGATCTGATCAAGCGCCTCGGCTTGAGCGATCGGCTCATCGGAACCAGTGGGGTCCATCGCCGGACGTTCGTTGCTCTGGGCAGTGCGCTCCATCCTCTGCCAGAAGGGTTCGCCTTGCTGGCGCCGACGCGACTGCGACCGTTTGTACGATCAGGCCTGCTCACCTGGCGCGGCAAGGCAAGAATGGCCTTGGACCTGGTCTTGCCCCGGGGGCAGTCAGGTCCCGACGAAAGTCTTGCGTCGTTCGTTCGGCGTCGTCTGGGAACGGAAGCGCTGCAGCGGCTGGCTCAACCGATGATCGGAGGTATCTACTCGGCCGATCCGGAACGGTTGAGCCTGCGGGCCACCTTCCCGCAGTTACTGCAAATGGAAGCGCAGCATCGCAGCCTCATCCTTGGCCTGCGACGGAGACGGTTGAGCGTCCCTGGCAAAGGTCAAGCCCCGGCCGACAGCGGCCCGCGGTATAGTCTGTTTGCCACGCTGGACAATGGGCTACAAACACTGGTCGATGCCCTGGTGGAGCGGCTGCCGGCAGACACGGTGCGGCTCGGCTGCCCGGTCGCTGGGATCGCACGGGAGGAGACATGCTGGGCTGTTCGGTTGAAAGATGGCACTGACCTCAAGGCCGATGGGGTCATCCTCGCCGTCCCCGCCTTCCAGGCCGCAGCACTAACTCATGATCTTGACGGCGACCTTACTCAGGAGCTGGAGGCTATCCCCTATGCCTCCTCGGTCACGATCAACCTGGCCTATCGGAGGGAAGCGATCCCCCATCCGCTCGATGGGTTTGGATTTGTTGTGCCGGCCTGCGAGGGGCGAACTATCATCGCCTGCTCCTTCAGTAGCGTGAAGTTCGCTAATCGCGCGCCAGCGGGACACGCGCTGCTGCGCGCCTTTGCAGGCGGGGCGCTGCAGCCCGAGCCATTTGAGTGGGATGACGAGCGGCTGCTGACTGCAGTTCACCGCGACCTGCAGGAACTCCTGGGGATTGACACTGCTCCGTTGTGGAGTCAGATAGCACGGCATCCCCGGTCGATGCCGCAGTACCATGTGGGACACCTGGCTCGGTTGGCAACGGTGGAACGTCAGCTTGGTCGGTGGCCGACCCTCAAGCTGGCCGGCAACGCGTACCGCGGCGTTGGCGTCCCCGACGCAATTCATAGTGGCGAAACGGCTGCTGATGCCCTGTTGGCCGAGTTGACCCCGACGCGGGGAGAAGGGTGTGCAACGGTGACGCCGACCGAGCCGGCCGGTGCTTGTGCCGAAGGAGATTCTCTCCTATAATCCTGTACCAGGAACTTGAAGATAAAGAGGCGGATCGGTCCAGCGAGTAATTCCGTCGCACGCGCGAGAAGGAGATCCCCTATGCAAGCAAGGAAGATCGTTACCCTGTGTGGACTTACGGCCGTTGTAATCTTCAGTGCGGGTTGTGCGACCACGCCGTCGAAGGTCGCCTACATTGTCTCAGAAGACCAGGGCGCAACCTCGGTCCTGGTTCAGAACGCAGATGGCAGTAAACCCGTCCGTGTCCCAGGCCTGTCCGGGGCAATCTCGGAGATTGCCATGTCACCCAGTGGCCGGCGACTGGCTTATGTAACCGGCGGGACCACCACCGGCCTCGAGCAGGTGTTCGTCGCCGATCTGGATGAAAACAATAACATCGTAGGGGCCAGGCGCAACTTCTCTGATGAACTGTCGACTGCGAGAAGCTTCTCGCCGAAGTTCCTCGACGACGATCACCTCCTCTATCTTTCGGAGAGCCAGAATGACCGAATTCTGGTCCTGGTGGATTTGCTCACCGGGGGCAAGCAGAAAATCTCCGCGATCAGCGGATCGATCGATACCGTGATCCGGTACAACATTGATGGTAAGGACGCCCTCTTCTTCGGGCTGAACAGGGAGATGCGGCGGTATGACCTCCCGACCGGGCCGCTTCGGTCGGTTGTGGCTAACACGGGGAGCGCCTCCGGGCTGGCCTACGAGAAGATGGGGATCTTTGAGAATACCCTCGTCTTTGGCACCCAGGTCACCCCTGAGGAGCGGGCCTTCTCGCACATGCGTCTGGATGGAACAGAGCTCAAGGCTGTGGCTGAGGTCCCGTCTGAACTGGTCTTTCCGATCATCAGGCTGGCGCCGGATCCGGCGTCGCGGGTGCGGCGATTCAGTCTGTTTGACTTCACATTGGTGACAAGCCTCGAAAACGGGGAAGCCCTGATCACGCTGGAAGGATATGAGGTCACCTCGCAGAAGATTACCGAGCGGCACCTCTTCTGGGTGGTACGAGATCCGCGGAGCCCGGACCTGGTCCGTGGGGTTTACGCAGCAAAGGGCCTGGAGGACCTCAGAACAGGCGCCCATGGGAGAACAGTCTACCTCGCCTCGACGAGGGACCTGCTGGTCTGGTATGATCCTACCAACAAAAAGATATGGGGTGTGCCGCTCGACCGGATCGGGACTGATCCGGTCGATCTCTCGGCCGGCGTAGCCCGGGTGGCCAATCGTCCCTTTTCGGTTTCAGCAAATAGTATCGGCGTGGTCACTGAAGAGGGGAAGCTTTATGTGCTTTCAACCAACCGCACGTCGCCGCCCCGCTTATTGGGACAGGGAATTCACGTGAGCATTACCCGCCCGTGACTCGTCTCCCCACGTGAGTCCTTTTTACTCTACGCGAGGAGAGGATGCAGGCACATGGCGCTATACATGAGGAGCACGCAATGACCTTCGACCCACGACATAACAGTCGCACCTTGCTCGATGGTCCGGACCGCGCACCGGCACGGGCGATGCTCAAGGCCATCGGTTTCAAGGATGAGGATCTGGCTCGACCGCTCGTCGGCGTTGCCCACTGCTGGATCGAGGTGATGCCCTGTAACATTAACCACCGGACGCTGGCCGAGCGGGTCAAGGAGGGGGTCCGGGCCGCTGGAGGGACGCCAATCGAGTACAACACGATTGGGATCTCCGATGGGATCTCCATGGGCACCGAAGGGATGAAGACATCTCTGGTGAGTCGGGAGGTTGTAGCCGATTCCGTCGAACTGGTGGCCAGGGGGCACCTGTTTGACGGCCTGGTCGCCATCTCCGGCTGCGATAAAACGATTCCTGGTACGGTCATGGCACTGGCGCGCCTGAATATACCAGGACTTATGCTCTATAGCGGCTCCACCGCCTTCGGCGAGTACGAGGGCCGCCATCTCACGATCCAGGATGTCTTTGAAGCGGTGGGTGCCTACAATGTCGGTAAGATGCCGTCCGAGGAGCTTCGCGTCATTGAGAACTGCGCCTGCCCCGGTGCGGGCGCCTGCGGCGGCCAGTTCACCGCCAACACCATGTCTACCGCCTTTGAGATGCTGGGTATCTCGCCGATGGGCTGGAATGGCGTTCCGGCGACGGATACCCGGAAGGAAGAGGTGGCCTTTGAGAGTGGGAAGCTGGTCATGGAGCTGCTGCGGCACGGCATCACACCCAAGCAGATCCTTACCCGCAACGCCTTTCGCAACGCGATCGCCGGTGTCATGGCCACGGGAGGATCTACGAACGCCGTGCTTCATCTGATCGCTGTCGCCAAGGTCGTCGGTGTCAAGCTGTCGTTGGACGATTTCGATCGAATCTCAAGAAAAACCCCGCTCTTGGCTGACCTGAAGCCGTGGGGACGCTTTACTGCTCCGGACATGTACATGGCGGGCGGCATGCCGGTGGTGGCTAAACGCCTGCTTGATGCCGGCCTCCTGTATGCCGACGAGCTGACGGTCACCGGTAAGACGATCGGCGAGGAAGCACTAGGCGCCCGAGAGACTCCGCTGCAGGAAGTGATCATGCCGTTGAATCGGCCACTGAAGCCGACCGGGGGTATGGTGATCCTCAAGGGCAATCTTGCGCCGGAGGGGTGTGTGGCGAAGGTTGCCGGTCACGAGCGGATGATCCATCGTGGCCCAGCGCGGGTCTTTAACCGGGAAGAGGATGCCTTTACCGCCGTCAAGGCCGGGAAGATCAAGGCCGGCGACGTGATTGTGATTCGCTACGAGGGGCCCAAAGGCGGGCCCGGGATGCGCGAGATGCTTGGCGTCACCGGGGCTCTCGGTGGCGCGGGACTCCTGGACTCCGTGGCGCTGATGACCGACGGGCGCTTTTCGGGCGCGACGCATGGCCTGATGGTTGGCCACGTTGCCCCGGAAGCGGCGGCAGGTGGACCGATCGCGGCGCTGCGCAACGGTGACATCGTCGTCTTGGATATCAAGAAGCGGCGTCTCGACGCGGAGCTGTCAGCCGCCGAGTTCAAGCGGCGACTCCGAACATGGAAGCCGCCTGCCCCCCGGTACAAGAGCGGTGTCATGGCCAAGTATGCCCGCGTCGTCTCGTCGGCATCGGAGGGCGCGGTCACCGACTGATACGGAGTAGGCGTTCAGCCGACTACGGAGAGACAAAGATGGAATGGCTGTGGGATCTTTTTCATAGCGTGTACGATGTGGAGGCCCTGGTCCGAGTCGGCGGCCTCACAGCCCTGGTTGCCATCATCTTCGTGGAGACTGGTCTCCTTGTCGGCTTCTTCCTTCCAGGGGATTCCCTCCTTGTCACGGCAGGGCTGTTCGCCGCCGGCGGGCACCTGGACTTGTGGAGCCTCTTTCTTTTCGTCAGCCTGGCCGCGATTGTCGGCGATACCATCGGCTACACTATCGGGGCAAGTGCCGGATCAAAAATTTTTACCCGCGAAAATTCGCTGTTTTTCCACAAGAAACACCTCATCACGACCAAAGAGTTTTACGATCGGTACGGCGGGATTACGATCATCCTTGCCCGGTTCATGCCGATCCTCCGTACCTTTGCTCCCCTCGTGGCGGGTGTGGGCAGTATGCAGTATGGGCGATTTGTCTTCTATAACGTGATGGGAGGGATCGGCTGGGTCGTGAGCATGACGTCTATCGGCTACATCCTTGGGAGAACCATTCCGGATATCGACAGGTATATCCAGGCCGTTATTGCCCTCGTCATTGGACTTTCGCTGCTGCCAGGAATCGTCACATTTGTGCGAAGCCGACGGCTGAATGCTGGTCACTAAACGCTAATTACTGAACTTTCCTGCATTTTTCTTCAATTTGACTCCACCTTGTTGACTCGGTTTGGCTGCCGTTTTTTTAGGCTTGCCTCCCTCCAAGCGGCGGGTTATCTTTGTTATGCGCCCGGCGAGTCCGCCGGTTGCTGAAGTTACCTTGACATTAGCGAATCGAGGTTCTCCAGTAAGGGGCTTCAACTGGTTCCTCCTCCACGCGAACGCATCTTCACGAACGATCATCCGAGACGAAACCGATAGCGATACGCTTTGCACCAGTGACGGCGCCTCAACATCACAATCGCACGATCACACGCCCCATCATGGTAAAGCTGAGCCTGCCCTTTTCAGGTTGTATCGACGGTGATTGATAGCAATGGATCTATATCTTAGCGAGAATGCCTTTGTCGGGCTGTTGGTCTCGACTATTGAAGTCTACCGTAAGGAGTGCTTTGGGGTTCTGCTTGGCCAGAGTATGTCCGAACGAATCCTTGTCGATTTCGTCGTTCCGTACCAGACGGCGAACCGGAAGTTTCGCGAGGTGCACGTTGACCTGATGCGGAGTCAGCGGGTCGAGGAGGCTGTCAGGAGTACGTCACGCTGGGAGTGCGTGGGTGACTATCACTCGCACCCGATGTACGGTACCGTCCGGGCGACCACGACGCTGAGCGCGGTCGATCGGAAGTTCTTCAAGGATGGAAATGTCGCCATAGTGGTGGCCATCAACGATTCGGTGAGGCAGCAGCGATGGAACTACGTACAGGGCGGCGGCGTGTCCGGCAGCATTAACGGGTACAATATCCGGATCGCCGGATACCACAAGTCAAACGGGACCATCGAGCGAGCGCCGATCCACTGCCCGTATGCCATCGGCTTTCAAGCGAAGGAGTTGAACTACAAGGAGTGAGTCGTCGCCATGGCCGCGCGTTCCCACGCACAGCTCAAGCGGCTCCTGGATGAGCTGTATCACCGCTACAGTCGGCCCGTCTTTCTCTCGACCAGCGCCCTCAGCATTCCCCACCAGTACGGCAGCCCAGAAGACCGTGAGATCGCTGCCTTCGTGGCTGCTTCACTTGCCTACGGGAACGTCAAGCAGATTCACCGCAGCGCCAACGCCGCACTCGAGGCGATGGGCAAGAGTCCAGCCAGGTTCATCCGGCGGTTCGATCCCACCCGCGATGCCGCTCGGTTCCAGCAGTTCGTTCATCGCTTCAACTCAGGTCTCGATCTGGCGCTCCTATGCCATCTGCTCCATCAGGCCATCGCGGCGGAGGGATCGCTTCAGGCCTTCTTTCTCAAGGGATACGACCCCATTCACGAAGATATTGAGCCCGCCCTGACCAGCTTTGCCTGCCGCATGCTGTTGCTTGACGTCGCGCCATTCTACCGCTCTGGCACGCTTCCGGCAAAGGCCGGTGTTCGCTTCTTTTTTCCCTCGCCGGCTCAGGGATCAGCCTGCAAGCGCCTTAATCTGTTCCTGCGTTGGATGGTGCGTCGCAATGATGCGATCGATTTCGGCATCTGGGCAGAGGTGTCGTCAGCGAAGCTGATCGTACCGCTCGACACCCATGTCGCCCGGATCGCGCGGCAGCTCGGCCTGACCAGGATCAAGCAGCCCAACTGGCGAATGGCCAAAGAGGTGACAAGGCGACTCCGCGCGTTCGATCCTGATGATCCCGTAAAGTACGATTTTGCCCTTTGCCGCCTCGGTGTCCTGAAGCAGCCGATCCCTAGCCCAGAATGATAAAAACTCCACGCTCCCGGACCAGCAGCGGGTAGCCTGCGGTTTAGCACAATGCGATTATATTGACCAGTGTTTGCCGAGAAGGGCTTGTTGCGCGAATCCTTGACAAGTCCTTAGAAAGACAAGAGAATCATGTGGAATCTTGGATGTATCACGAGCGAAACAGATGGCACGTGGAGGTCGAGCATGAAAACTGCCAAAGACGAAGTGCGCGAGCTGCTTGAGGGCCTGCCGGATGACGCCTCTCTGGAGGACATTCAGTATCACATCTACGTGCAACAGAAAGACGCCATGCGGGAAGGCCGAGCGCTGACACACCAGGAAGTGGTCCGTCGGATGTCTCGGTGGCTCGAGAAGTAGTCTGGACGGAACCCGCCTGGGAAGATCTCGAGACAGCCGCGCAGTACATCGCTCGCGACTCGGAGCCCTGCGCTGCGGTGTGCGAGACGGGGTGAGCAATGAGCGCGAGAGCCAAGGTTTATCTGGAGACCACCGTCGTAAGCTACCTCACTGCACGGCAGGCCCGCGATTCGATCGTGGTTGCACACCAGGCCGTGACGCACCGGTGGTGGAGGCGTCGCAAGCGATTTGATCTCTATTGCTCACAAATTGTTGTAAGGGAAGCGGCTGAGGGTGATGCCCACGCGGCCCAACGCCGAATTGCGGTGCTCAAGGGAGTGCCAGCTTTAGAGATCAACGACGCCGTCAAAGTGCTTGCGGCCGCGGTTGCGGAGGCAGCAGTCCTCCCGAAGAAGACCACAGAGGACGCGCTCCACATCGCGCTGGCAACGGTTCACGGTATGGACTACCTACTCACATGGAACTGCAAGCACATCGCGAATGCGGAGATTCGCAACGTGGTGGCCGCTGTTGCCTACGATCATGGGTACGGCGTCCCGGTCATCTGTACACCAGAAGAGCTTATGGGAGAGTAACCGATGTGGAAAGATCCGATCGTCGAAGAAGTGCGGCGTGTGCGCGAACGCCATGCGGCCAAGTACCACTACAACCTCGACGCCATCTGTCAGGCCCTCAAGGAGGAAGAGCGGCGCAGCAGGCGTAAGCTCGTTTCGCTGCCGTCGAAAAAGCCGCAGCCGTGGGCGAAGGCCGGCTGAACGGCGGCGGAGTACACCGAACTGGGCGATCCAGGCGACGTTGTAATGAAAAGGCTAAGGAGCCGTGAGGATACGGTATTATATTGATCTCGAAACAGAGTCGCCCCATATTTATAGCCATGACGTCTCGGAAGTGGAGGTAGAGCAGGCACTCCAACGAGCTGGAGAAGATCGGCCTGGACGTGAAGGGTCGCGGGTTGCACTTGGCCGCACTTCGGGTGGACGATATTTGCGGGTAATATATGTGCCAGATCCAGAGCCAAATAGTGTATTCGTGATTACGGCATATGAGCTTCGCGGTAAGCCACTCACAGCTTATAGGCGTCGTCGCAGGAGGAAAGGCAAATGAAACAGAATAAATTCCCCCCTGGATGGGACGCGGAACGCGTCAAGCGGGTCCTTGTCCACTATGAATCGCAAACGGAAGAAGAGGCTGTGGCAGAGGACGAGGCCGCGTTTGAGGCGGCAGATCAGACCATCATGGAAGTCCCCACTGAACTCGTTCCTAAGGTTCGAGAGTTGATCGCCAAACACCGGGCCGCATGAGGCACGGTGAACCGTCGCACTGGAACCGACTCCTGCTGCCTCTGCTCTTGCCTCGCTGTGGGTCATTAGGGAAAATCTACGAAGAGGATTAAGGCGACATGAGGCGAGAGTACAAGCGCTCCGACTTCTCGAAGCTCGAACGGGGAAAGTTCTATGCGGAAGTGGCGAAAGGCACGTCGGTCGCGCTCCTTGAACCGTCGATTGCGAAGGCATTTCCGACATCGCGGACCGTCAATGAGGCCTTGTCAGGACTCCTGGAACTGACGAAGAAGACGTCACGCATAACCCGCCGCCCAATTCGAACGCGCGCCAAAGCCGCGCGTGTCGCCTAGCAGCACGTTCAGCCGACCGCCGGAGAGCAACATCATGGCGGGGTCAGCTCTCCATGGCCAGGACGCGGAGCATCTCTTCGTGGAGTAGGCCGTTGCTGGCGACGATCTGGGGATTCGAGAGGACATGCGGCCCACCGCGCAGATCGGTGACCCGGCCGCCCGCCTCCGTGACCATCAGCGAGCCGGCCGCCATGTCCCACGGGTACAGTTTCAGCTCCCAGAAACCATCGAACCGGCCGGCGGCGACATAACACAGGTCGAGGGCGGCAGAGCCGGGACGGCGAACGCCCTGAGCCCGCTTCATGAACCTCACGAAATAATCCAGGTTGTTCTGCGTGGCGCCTGCGACGTCATTCGGAAAGCCGGTGGCCAACAGGGCATCCGGCATCGTGCCGATGGCCGAAACCTGTAATCGCTTGCCGTTCAAAAACGCCCCTGCGCCTCGCTCGGCAGTAAACAGCTCCTCTAGGTTCGGATCGTAGACTAACCCAAAGATCAACTCACCGTCTTTTTCCACGCCGATCGACACCGAAAAACAGGGGTAGCCGTGGGCGTAATTCGTGGTGCCATCCAGCGGATCCACGAGCCAGCGGTATCCGGAGTCGCCCTCCAGCCTGGTCCCCTCCTCACACACTACACTGTGATGGGGCAGCTTTCTTCGGACCAGGTCGGCGATCGCCTCCTCCGAGCGGCGATCTATATCGGTGACAAGGTTCTTCACACCCTTAAATTCGATGGTTGGCTTCTGCTCCAATCCTTGACGAAGGATCGCGCCCGCCTCCTTCGCGGCCCGCAGCGCCACCATGCGTATCATGTCAATGTCCATCTGGCCTCCTTGTGAAAATTAGTGTTAGTGTACCACATTCGGCGAGCAGTGTCGAAGCCTTGTCGCCCCGCCATCTCGCGTTGCTCCGGGCAAGGGGTGATGATAAGATGTGTGTGGACTCTCGTAGTCGGCATCGCACGCAGGGGACACGTTCGCAAAGACCACGGTCATGGCCATCGTCTGGAAGTGCCTCATCTGCGGCTACCACCATCAGGGTGATCGGCCGCCGGACCACTGCCCGAACTGCGGCGCACCGAGGGAAGAGTTCGTCCTCGTGGAGGAGGACTGATCACTGTTGAAGCCTTTTGCGCATCGGATGAGGAGGAATGACGCCTCATGAGCCTCCCGTCAAGGCGCCCACCACGTAAGCATAGGAAAGGCAGATGATCGAAAAAGACCAACTCCGGCAGCTCCTGGACTTCGCGGTCGAGGCAGCCCGGGAGGCCGGGGAGATCGTCATGAAATATTTCCAGACCACTCTGACGCCGGAGCAGAAGCCGGACCGCACCTTTGTGACAGCGGCCGATCGTAACGCCGAGGAGAGGCTCCGGGCGCTCATCCGACAGGCCTACCCGGACCACGGCATTCTTGGGGAAGAGTTCGGCGAGCAGCAGAGCAGTTCCGACCGGACCTGGATCATCGACCCGCTTGACGGAACCGCCTCTTTCCTCCACGGCGTTCCACTCTTCGGCGTCCTGCTCGGATTAGAGGTCGATGGAGAGGTCGTCCTTGGGGTGGCGAACTTTCCCGCGCTGGGCGAGTTGGTCTCCGCCAGCAAGGAAATGGGCTGCTTCTGGAACGGACGACGCGCCGCTGTCTCCGGCGTAGACGACCTGAAGGAGGCGTTGCTGCTCTACACCGACGGCGCCGGTTTCGAGCCACATGGGCGGGAGTCGACCTTCCGAGATCTCACCGCCGCCACCCGGATGCACCGAAGTTGGGGCGATTGCTATGGACACATTCTGGTCGCAACGGGGCGTGCGGAGGTGATGCTCGATCCTGTGATGAACATCTGGGACTGCGCGGCGCTACTGCCGATTCTGCTGGAGGCGGGCGGGACCTTTACGGATTGGCAGGGACGGCCGACCATCCGGGGGGGGAACGCCATCTCAACCAACGGCCGGCTGTTCGACCAGGTAATGCAGGTTGTCAAGAAGAGGAACTAAGGGCGCGCTCGCCGAGCTCCTGCGTCTCGACTCTTGAAAGCAAAACGGGCGCCCCCTTCCGATCCGGGAACGCCCGCAACGATGCCACAGCAGACGATTATCTCTCCTGTAGCTTGTCTCGCTCTCTCTCCATCGCCTCCTTGCCGGCCTGGTAGGCGGCGGTGAGAATTGCCTTTTTCTCTTCAAAAACTTCCTTGCCTACCCCGAACACATCCTCGACCCGATCCCTGACGTCATCCACGAGATCGGTGCTTCGATCCTTGACGTCTGTCGCGAGGTCTCTGAGGCGAGTGCGAGTTTGTCGGCCTCCATCCGGAGCGAATAGCAGCGCCAGGCTCGCCCCAAGCACACCGCCAACGATAAACGCGAGGGCAACAGATGCAGGAGCACATCCCCGTTCTTCGCTCATGTCGATCACCTCCCTCCCACGAGTCGTACAAGCAGGGTTCGCAGGCCAACCCGAAGGCCGGTCATAAGGGCAGCGCCAGTGATCAGCTTTGGAAAGACGATGTGCTGCGCCAGTTGATTCACATCTCGCACTGTCTGCCCCACCTCAGCAATCGCCTCAAGCGTCCCGTCCATTTTTTTCAATCCGCCAGCCACCTGGTCAGAGGCGCGGTTGAGGCTTCCAATAACTTCTTTCAGCTCAATCAACGTAGGTCGTAATTCAAGTTCAAGCAGCCTGAGAAAATCCTCTGCCTGCCTGGCGGTCCGCCGAATCTGCACAAGCGCAGGGATCATGGCACACACCAAGAGCAAGAATAGGACCACAATGGCCCATAAAGCATACTCTGTCGTGGGCATTGGCCTCCTCAGAAAATGCCTAAGAAATCGCTATCACTCTACCAAAGCCATTGGGTGAGGTCAACATATAAGGAAGATGGGCCGACATCCCGGTCAGACTGAATCGATGCCACGACCTCAGTGCGCAGAATTCCTCAATTGAGACCTACTGCTTCCCGAGATCAGCGACCAAGTACAACATCGATTCCTGCGAGCACCAGTTCAAGTTGTACCCGAGGTAGCTTTCCGGCGCACTCGGTCAGTAGCGCTTTGTCCAGCGTTACGACCTGTGAGACGTTGACAACCGAATCATTGGGGAGTCCGGTCAAGCACGAAGTAAGCAAGGCGTTGCCGGGAGCTTTCGCCCACTTCACATTGCTGGTCAGCGGCACGCACACCACCGTTGCGATACGGCTTCGATTCAGCGCGTCTCCTTGTACGACCACAACCGGCCTGCGAAACCCTGGCCCGGATCCTGTCGGCGCAGGGAGATCGGCCCACCAGATCTCTCCCTGTGAGATTACCACTCGCTGCGCTCCAGCACGCGGCGAGACGCAGTAGAGACAAATGCATCAGGTTCGGCACCGAGTTCGGCACAGACTTGATCCATCGCTTCGGTCACGTGGTCCGGTGCGTGGCGGGCAAGGTACTCAGAAAGCGCGCGGCTGTAGAGCTCGCTTCGGGACTTCTTCATGCGGCGCGCGAATCGCTCGGCCTTCTCGAACACGCCATCGGGAATTGACACCGCTGTTTTCATACCAATAGTATAACCATCATAGTGCGTCAGGTCAAGTCTCTCGCATCCGGGATAGAGATACATCGCCGCTGCCCCCACGCAGGCGTTGGGCACCGTGAGCGCTTGACACCCTTCCTCCCCTCAGCTAAGGTCAGATGCGAGGGGATACAATGAATGGCTCCCACGAAATAGATAAAGAGGCGCTGCCGCGGCACACCAATAGGCTGATCCACGAGACCAGCCCCTACCTCCTTCAGCATGCGCACAATCCGGTGGACTGGTACCCCTGGAAAGAGGAAGCCCTTCGCCGGGCCAGGGACGAGAATCGTCCGATTCTACTGAGCATCGGCTACTCCACCTGCCATTGGTGCCACGTGATGGCGCATGAGTCGTTCGAGAGTGAAGCGATCGCCGATCTGATGAATCAGCACTTCGTCTGCATCAAGGTCGATCGAGAGGAGCGGCCAGACCTCGACCAGATCTACATGGCAGCCACGATGGCCCTGAACCGTGGGCAGGGCGGGTGGCCGATGACCGTGTTTCTGACCCCCGACCTGCAGCCGTTCTTCGCGGGAACCTACTTCCCGCCCAGGGACGGGTTAGGCCGCCCGGGATTCCCGACGATCCTCAAGCGGATTGCGCAGTTCTGGCGCGAGCAGCCCGACGCCCTTCGAACACAATCAGACGAGATCACCGAACGCCTGCGCGAGGCGCATCGCCCGTCCGCCCCGCTGCCGGTCGGGCAAAGTGAAGTCGCTGCCGCCGTTACCCACTTTGCCGCGACCTTCGATCCCGCCTTCGGCGGATTCGGCGCCGCCCCCAAGTTTCCTGCGGCAACGGCCTTGTCGCTCCTGTTGCGCCATCACCGACGCACCGGCGATGCCCACGCCCTGCAGATGGTGCGAATGACACTCGACGCCATGGCGCGGGGCGGGATCTACGACCAGATCGGCGGCGGCTTTGCCCGGTACTCGACCGACGAGCGCTGGCTGGTTCCTCACTTTGAGAAGATGCTCTACGACAATGCGCTGCTGGCCAGGACCTATCTGGAGGCTTTCCAGGTGACGCGCGACTCGTCCTATCGGCGCATCGCGACCGAACTCCTTGACTACATCCTGCGCGAGATGACCGCGCCGGAGGGAGGTTTTTACTCCGCTACCGACGCCGACTCGGAGGGGGTCGAGGGAAAGTTCTATGTCTGGACACCGGTCGAGATCGAGGCGATCCTGGGGGAGGAAGAAGCGCGCCGGTTCTGCGCCTATTATGACATCACGTCCAGCGGCAACTGGGAGGGAAAGAGCATCCCAAACATCCGGCGCGCGGCCGCGCAGGTGGCCACAAAGCTCGGGGTCAGCGTCGAGGAGCTTCAGGCTTCCGTCGATCGAGCGCGATCCACGGTCTATGAGGCCCGTCGAAAGCGGGTATCGCCCGGCCTGGATGATAAGATCCTCACCGCCTGGAACGGGATGATGATCAGCGCGATGGCCGAGGGATACCGCATCTTGGGTGAGAAGGGTTACTTTGACGCCGCCGTCCGCGCAGCCGACTTCCTGCTTTCTACGCTCCTCTCATCGGACGGCCGATTGCTGCGAACCTACCGGGCCGGTACGGCGCACCTGCACGCCTACCTTGAGGATTATGCGTACCTCTGCGAGGGACTGATCGACCTGTATGAGGCGGGCGGCGCAGTCCAATATCTCTATGCCGCCGTAAGCATGGCCGAGCGGCTGCTGGCCGATTTCGCCGATGAGGAGAGCGGCGCCTTCTACACTACGTCGCGTGGCCATGAAGCGCTGATCCTGCGCCATCTGGAGGGGACGGATGGAGCCATACCGAGCGGTAGCGCCGTCGCGGCCTCGGCGCTGGCC
The DNA here is from genome assembly GCF_028716865.1 of Candidatus Methylomirabilis sp. Taxonomy (NCBI): domain Bacteria; phylum Methylomirabilota (SeqCode); class Methylomirabilia (SeqCode); order Methylomirabilales (SeqCode); family Methylomirabilaceae (SeqCode); genus Methylomirabilis (SeqCode); species Methylomirabilis sp. (SeqCode). The sequence continues at coordinate 87,439 of NZ_JAQUOY010000006.1, forward strand.
CGCCTCTCGTTTCACCTGGACCGGGAAGAGTGGCGAAGGGCGGCGGAACGAGCAATCAGCGCGCATGGGAAGCAGATCGCCCTCTACCCGCACGCCTTCGCCAAGAGCCTCGCCGTCGTGGACCTCCTCCTGGAGAGGCCGGTCGATCTCTGCCTGATCGGCGCACCGACAGAGGCGGGGTGTGAGGCGCTACGCCGGGAGATCGGCCGTCATTACCTTCCAAACCGGATCATCGCGCATCACGATCCGACCGAAGGCGACCCACCCGACCTCCCTCTACTGAGGGGGAAAGGGTTGGTCGATGGTCGCGCGACGCTGTATCTCTGTCGGAACTTCACCTGCCAAACTCCCATCACCGACCCTGCTCAGATAGCCGAAGCCCTCAACCTTCCCGAGTGGCGTTCGACGGACGGCAAGCGCTTGACTTGAGCCAGGTAAGCGGGTAGCCTGAATCTTGGAGTGGCAAAGGGGACTTCACGATGGTGCCTGAAATGCTGACAAGATGCGAACATGCACTTCCGGGGTATCTCCCTCCCCACAAACGGGATAAGCGACGCGCCGACGGCTACCTGAAAACGCTCGAGACGCGCGCGAAAGAGAAGGCTGCCCTCGAAGCGCAACTAGAGGCAAACCGGCTGAAGCGGGCAGAGTTCTGGAAGCAGAACGGCTACACGTGGCTACTTCGGCTGGACCGTTACGCAACCTGGAAGGAAAAACACGCGACCTATCAAGCGCTCGCGGAAGAGCGGGTGCAGCTCGTTGAGAAACTTCGGCAGAAGACCCTGGATCTGCACCGTAGTCCTGAGGACAAGGACGGCGATGGTCTGGTCGATACCGATCAATACCCGGATAAGATCGGCCAGAAGAAGGCGAAACCGGCCTGGATCGCGCTGGTCGATCCCGGCAACTGCTCCGGGTGCAGTGGGCACGATGTCAAGCCGGGGGAGTGGGTGACGCCGTGCCAGTCGGTCTGCCCGGTGGATTGTATCTCGCACCTGACGCCGGAGCAGGTCAAGCTGCATGGATACGATCGGAGTGTCCACGCCTATGTGCCGCCGATTCAGATCCGGTTCGATGAATGTATCGGCTGCGACAAATGTTCGCAGGCTTGCGCGCGAGATGCGTGGAACGCCATCACCATGGTGAGGAGCGAGAAACTCGAGGAGTTCTTCGGGATCAAGCTCACTAGCAAGTACCCGGGCCGCGCATCGAACGACATCAACTTCAGCAGGCTTGACCAGCTCACCGACGAAGAGTTCTGTAGCCTGTACACATCCGTATAGCCCTGGAACCAAGGGTATAGAGTCCAAGACCCCTGCAAGCTTGGACCAGCCGCCTGCACTGTGTGCTATCGGCTAATGTCGCACCTCGAAACCGTGCTCACCCTTTGGCTTCTCCCAGGTCACTTCAACGGCGGTGATGCGGGCTGCCGGTGGACCCTTCCGACACCAGGCGATCATCGCTTCCACGGCCGACTTCTCGCCTTCAAATACCGCCTCCACCCGACCATCCGAGCCGTTCCGCACCCAACCAGCAACCCCCATGGCTGCCGCCTCATCCACTGTAGAGGCGCGGAAAAAGACCCCCTGAACCCGTCCTGAGATCCAGACATGGGCCCTGACGTTCTCTTTCGCTTGTCCTGTCATCATCGCCTCCCTATTCGGACACCGCCACGCTTCGCCACAGACGCCGGTAGTATCGGTCCAGAGCGGCGTCGGAACCGGCTATCGCCAGGGAGCGCGCCATTATTCCATAGACGGCCCCGCGCGGAACCTTGATGACGACGCCAGGATCAAGCAGATTGGGCGAACGCGCAAGCAGCGCCAGCGTCTCGATGCCGATAAACAGGGGCCAGACACAGGCCAGGCGCATTCGGATCTCTCGCCTTGGGATCGCCAGCGTATAGGCCCAGCCTTCCTGGTAATGATCGAGGGTGAGCGCGAGGAGGGAGTGCAGCAACGGTTTGACCTTGACTATGGCTGTAGGGTCGAGCAGGTCGGCCGGCTGAAGGCCCAGTGCTTGCAGCTCTTGTTGGGGGAGGTAACAGCGGCCTATTCGGAGATCCTTCGGGAGGTCGCGCAGGACATTCGTCATTTGGAGCCCTTTTCCGAACCGAACGCCGCGTCGCTTCATCGCCTCACGATCCCATCCGGCAAGGGACGGGCGATGCGCTATATGAATGTCGGTCCAGAACTCTCCCACGCACCCGGCAACATAGTAGGTGTAACGGTCCAGATCGGCTCGCGTCTCTAGCGCGACGAGGCGGCCCTCATCCTCTCCGGGAAAGGTGGCGAGGTCCATAACCATCCCCTCGGTCAGGGTCAGGACTACGCCGCGCACCAGCGACTGATCGGATGGACTGAGAGATCGAAAGAGGGTGAACGCCTGCTCGAGGCGGGTCAGCAGCTCTCGCTCCGCCGCAACCTGCTGCGACCCCGCAAGGGCCTTGCTGATCGCTCCTAGCCGTCCGGCCTCTGATTCCCTCAGGGCCTCGCGGAAGAGCTCAAGATACTTCAGACGGTCGGCTCGGTCGATGAGGGCCGTATCGGCAATGGTGTCTGCGGCCCGGGCGAGCAGATACGCCAAGCCGATCGGCTGCCGCACGTCGCCGGGAACTACACGCAGGGTCAGATAGAATGAGCGGCTGACCCGCCGCAGGAGCGCACCGAGCAGGTCGTCATCGTTCATGGCGGTGGGTGGTTCGGCTGGGTTCACCACAGGCGGGGGCTAATCCAGATCGATGTCCCGGGTGGGCCGGGCGACGGGTTCATCCTTCGCCTTCTTGAGCAGCTCCTTGAATTTCCGCTCCAGGAGCTTCCCTTTTTCCTTCTCCGCTTCCATCGATTCCTTAAAGCGCGCCTCCCGCCGACCCGCCTCGCCCTTCAGCTCCTCGACCGCGGCCTTCAGGTCAGTGGGGGGCGTTTCCTTGGGCGGCGGCTCATGATGCAGAACTGCGCCCAGTTCAGGGTCCACGGTGAGCCTCGCCTGGCAGCAGGGGCAGATCACCTCGATGGGGCATTTCGATGCGTCATGCATATACTACTCTTCCCGCAGGCTTGCAGGAGGATCGTAACACGCCCGCGCTGCCTTTGCAAAATCCGGCAAGGCACGTTCTTGCGGGCGCGAGCGTGCATGAAGGTTGTGTGGGCGGCAGCGATCACTCAGCCCACCCAGCTACGGCGTGAACTGGAAGGGTTGGACCGCGAGGCTGAGCCGATTCATGGGTTGGAGGGGATCGGTCCCCGCCGTCACGAGACCAGCATAGGCCAAGTAGGTACCGGCCGGTTCTGAGCCGGTGAAGGTGTACGAGAACGGAACCGTCATGGAACTGAGCGTCGCCCCTGCCCTAAAGGGCACCGATGAAGGGCCGAGGACCATGGAGATCGCGCCGCCTGGAGACGCCTGGACCAGGGAGACGAACGTGATCCCATCGGGCAGAAGGGCCCAAAGGTAGATGTCCGCCTGCGTCGGCGCGGACCCCGGGGTCAGGGTGGCCTGATAGGTGATGGTCTGACCCGTTCTAAGCGGTGCTCCACTGAGGGCGACAGCCGCCGTCGGTCCGGAGACATCCACATTGCGCGCTCCAGCGCTTTGCATGATCTCTCGCACATCTTGCGGTATGTCTTCAGCGCTAAGATCGGTGTTGAGAATGGTCACTCCGCCAGTCCCACTGCCCGGATCTACCGGCGTTATACTTGCAAGTACAGATACACTGCCCCTTGTCCCATTGCAAGTACTTGTCCAATGCCAAGTAGATAAATTATCCCAGCCCCAAGAACCGTCAGGTCGAACAAAAATGCCTACGAGAGAAGTCACAAACTCCATAAATTCTCCGTCAGGCAACGCATGGTTTGCGGCCAGATCCTCAAATATGAGCAAGGTAGTAGCGTCTCCTAGGGGGCGTTCGTGGGTATCGTCTTCGTCATAGAAGAAGGGGCGAAGGTCAGAACCCTTTGCTTGATACGTATACCCCCCCGGAACCGGATCTATAAAGGGGGGAGGTGCCTTTAGTGGCGTATTGGGAGCATATCTGGCGTAGATGTACTTATCGGCCGCTAATCCATCTTTCATGGGCGCTTTCCTAACTATTTGAAGCCAATTGAAGTGGTCGTAACCGCACAAAGCGGCAGCTTCTTTGAGGGTGAGGTCAAACTTAGGTATGAACGATGCCCCCATTGCTTTACAACGGCCCGCATCAAGCGGTTTTGGATGCACTTGGCCACGAATAATCGGCTCGCAGGGGGAAGCCACCCGTGCCAACAGGTCCGCTGATGCCGAGGCATCTTCAAACACAGAGAAGCGGCCGATTTGGGTGAAGCCGCCGCCGGATATATTGCCGAAGCCAACCGGTTCCACCGTGATGGGCGCACCACCCGCTGTAGTCAACGTCACTGGCGAGCCTGATCCTGGTAGAAAGACAGTATCGGCGCTCGCTACCGGATCGGCGGTATTTTGCGTGGTATCAATAACTAGCGGAGCGGGAATGACCGCGGGACCCGCCGCTACTGGGGATGTCAACCGTACAGTCGCGTCCAATCGCACAGTCTCAGCTGTGGTACCAATGCGAGTCGTACCGTTGTGATAATCGAGTGTGCCAAGTGAAAAAACCGGTCTGTTACTCTGTGCGCGACTACCCAGAATATAACCTGTTGGGGTGGTAACGGTAAAGTCGTGACCAGTGAATCTAAAGCTGCTCACTTCGGGCTGTGCCACGCCCCAAGTAAAAAAATCGGTGCCTACGCCGGTGGTAACCATGCCAGATGGGCCGGATGGGTTAGTAAATACGCCGTCGGCGCGCCCCTGAAAAGTAGTCATCGGTCCAGCTTGCGCCTCAGAGGCTTGACAGACAAGCGCAAGGAGCGTCAAACAGGTCGCAAGGCGAGTCAGTGTCTGTGCTAACGCGTTCATAGTGTGAGTCCTCCAATACGGTTAAGCAGACGGGCGCCTGTCAACAGGATGCGTATTTGCCCCTTATTCATCGGGTTGATTGGGTGCTTCAAGGTTGAGCGCCGATATGCGCTTTCCGTCGCACGTGAAATACCCGGGGGATATGGTCATGACCCTTCGGCCCACCCAGCTACGGCGTGAACCAGAACGGCTGCTGGTCGAGACTGAGCCAAATCGTGGGTTGGAGGGGATCGGTCCCCGCCGTCACGAGACCCGCATAGGCCAAGTAGGCGCCGACCGGTTCTGAGCCGGTGAAGGTGTAAGCAAATGGAACCGTCATGGAACTGAGCGTCGCGCCCGTCAGGAAGGGTATCGGGGAAGGGCCGAGGACCATGGAGATCGCGCCGCCTGGAGACGCCTGGACCAGGGAGACGAACGTGATCCCATCGGGCAGACGGGCGAACAGGTAGATGTCCACCGGCGTCGGCGGCATAGACCCTGGGGTAAGGGTGGCCTGATAGACAATCGTCTGGGTCCTTCTAAAGGCCACCTCATTGAGGACGACGGCGGCCGTCGGCTGGGTGGAGCTATACATCCCTGTGACGGAGGTTGTCTGGTCGGCATTGACGGTCACCGTCTGTGGCGGCGGTGTGGTATAGCCTGCGATCGTGCCAAAGGAGACGGTGTGCGATTCAGCCAACACCGTGCCGCTCCAGGAGCCGGTGCCCCTGT